>JAQUVM010000074.1:6370-9686 GCA_028693355.1 Burkholderiales bacterium | reverse complement strand
TATTCAACAAATCATCTCCTTTAGTTATATAAATTAGTTATATAAACCTGCTCTATCATTAATTACAAACACTTTTAACATTGTGTCGTTGAGTCCCAATTTACCTTTATCGTCACCTGTTAAATATTTTTTATCTAGTAATTTCTGAATAGTTGGTTTTGCCCATTCTGGTACTTCTTGCGTGTAATTATATTTAATCATTTCTTCTTCATCCTCCGCATTTTCTTTTATAATCTCTTCTTTAATTTCACTTATCGCAACCCATGACGCTTTAAAGTTATCAGGAGTACCATACATCTTCTTTAATTTTGATGGAGTTGAACCCCAATCTGGTAATTGAAAATGTGGCAAATCAACTGGAGATGTCCATGAACCTCCCCATTCTAATCCTAATGATTGTCCAATTTTCCCAACTCTATTAAAAAATTTATCTGAATTATTATAAGCACCTTTGCCATCATTCCTATAAAAATCTACAGCTATTCTCCATTGGTGCATAGAACTATAACTACTACCTTTTGCATTTGTTACGATGTTCCCAACAGTAGTTCTGCCTTTTGCATATAAAGCATCTTGTTCTGCTACTGTTCTATAACACTCACCAATCCCTATTATCAAGCCTTGATTTTTGCATTTTATTTTTAATTGTGCAATTAGCTTCTGTAAAGTAGGGTGTAAAACATTAATGTCTCTTGCCATAATAATGCCTTCTTTCTTTTAAAAAATAAAAGAGGCAACATTTAAGTCACCTCTTGATGATATTTCAATATTAGTCTTTATTAGGCTTATTATAAGATAAAGCTTTTATACTATCTTTAATCCCACTTGTAGTAGGGTCGATTAATACTCCAATTATAGCAATAATTACTGTACCTAATAAATATGGGTTGCTGAACAATATTTTTATTTGCTCAATCAAAATACTCCAACTGGTGAACGTTTCTGGATTTACACCCATAGCAGTTAAAATTACGCCGATTAAACCTATCCAAAAAAACGGATTATTTACTCTTACTTTCCAATTAATTTTAAACATTTTATTCCTCCTCATTTTCTTTTTTTACAAATTTCCCGTCAGCTACATTATTTATTGCCTCTGATGTAACTTTTAACCCAGAAACTAAAAATTTGGGAACAGATATATTTAGGTTAACTAAATTTTCAAGAATACTTCTGGCTTCATTGACTAAGTAATTAGCCAGCACAAACCATCCTATAAGAATCAGAAAATCTAATCTAATGCCTAATACTATACCAAGTTTATTGAACGCAAAAGATATGTAAAACGACATCGCTATTACCACCCAATATCCAAATTTTTTTAATATCCCAGTAGCACCTATTTTAGAACTGCATTGTTTTTTTACTACAGCAACTCTCCATCCAGTAATCCAATCTACAAAATTAAAAACTAGAAGTCCAGCAAACAGAATCCACAGTTGCCCAAAAAGGGCAGTCATGGAAGACACTATAACTGCCCAAAAAACGTTGAATGTATTAAAAAACTTATCCATATCCCACCTCTCATTTTGGATGTGTATTTTCTTTACCAACTCCTAAAAGAACTTCCCATTTACTTTCTGCTTTACTTTTTGATTGTAAATATTGACTTATAATCAAAGAACCTGATATTACAAAAATAGCTGATAATATCAATACAATATAAAATATTTGAATCCTATATACGTCATGAGTACACATTCGATTAAATAATTTATTATATTTTTTATCTCCTATCCCACTTACAAATTAAAAATCATCCACTGATTCATATGGTTGATTTTTAATTATTTTATCTACAGTCTCATCACCAACTCCGTTAACATCTTTTACCAGTAAATTTAATTGTTGCTTATTAATGGTGTTTATATTAATTGAACTGTTATATTTTGATATGCCAAAACCCAATATACCTAACATTAATAACAAAATTCCCACCTTAAATTTATTCCTTTTAAATTTCATTGTCAAATGTTCCAAATTAAAGCACCGCCTCTAATGATAATTTTTCTTGTTCTGTTATATACCCATTCTTATAACTATCTTCAATTGAAGCTATCATTATTAATGGAGTTACCATTTTTGAAACTGGATATACAGACGTTACACACAAATTTAACAATTGATAGATTGTATAATCCCTACTACCATCGTTAAATAATAAAGTTGAATTGTTAAATGTAAAATTTAGTCTTGTCATAATATCTATTAAATGTTCAGTAGTCATACCTTGGGCTTTAATTATCCATAATGTAATGGAAATTATTGCAATATTAAATTTACTCATAAGATTTTTGTCAATCTCCTTTATCATTGCATTGTACCAATTCAAAATTTATCGCCTCCATCATATCTTATTTTCAATAGTTTCTATTCTTGTATCAATTTCATTAATTTTATTTTTAAGTATTTCCCCTTGTAATCCTGTTGTTAATTCAGCATTATTCGCTTGTATTTCTAAATCGGAAATTCTACTGCTAATATTCGGCGTAACATAATTGTCCCCTGTAATTTCTTTATATTCCGCTGTTGTAAGTTTTCCGTTTGCGGTAAAAACAGCAATAGCATTTTTATCAAACAATCCCATTTTGTAGTATTTTTTGTATATAGCAATTGTCATTCGCTCGCCTCCGTTCCATTAATTTTTAGTAGGATTGTATTTAAAGTTGTTAGCAATTCCGCATTAATCATTTCTTGTTCGGTAGGAGTTGGTTCTGGTGTCGGCTCTACCTCTTCCCAAATTCCGTTGTTGTACTTTTTGCCCAATAAAGATAAGTCATAACTATCTAATAAAATCATGTTGCCAGCTTCTACTTCCCCCGCAAGCTGTGATACTCCAATACAAATATTGTTTTCATTTAATTCCACATAAAAAAACATTTTTAAAATACCTCCTTTTAATAAAATTCTATAACTTCCCACATACAGAAATAATAATATACATTATAAGTTGCTGGCGTTTTTAATCCAGTCGGGAATAATCTTATTTTTGTGCTATCTATAATAACACCTGTCGGTAAATACAAAGGTTGATTTGTATCATTGTTCAAAATATGCTTTGAACTTGGTAGAACTCTCAATATTGCTTTATTAACATTTATTGAGCTTATATTAACATCCTTATATTCAGTTTGATATCCATCATAGGTTAGTCCCCCCTTTTGAATACTTTTTACCACAGGTATTATTCCTGTTTTTAATTCGTTTACTATACTAGTTAATGTTGAAATACCACTATTAGTGGTATTCGTTTTCTCCGTAATTAGCGTATCCAGTGGTTTCGTACTACTTGAATTTATTTTTTGTACATTGTTAT
>JAQUVM010000074.1:0-6270 GCA_028693355.1 Burkholderiales bacterium | reverse complement strand
CCTGTTTTTAATTCGTTTACTATACT
This sequence comes from Burkholderiales bacterium, assembly GCA_028693355.1. Lineage (GTDB taxonomy): Bacteria > Pseudomonadota > Gammaproteobacteria > Burkholderiales > UBA11063 > Aquella. Next base: position 6,244 of record JAQUVM010000074.1, on the reverse strand, counting down.
AGTTAATGTTGAAATACCACTATTAGTGGTATTCGTTTTCTCCGTAATTAGCGTATCCAGTGGTTTCGTACTACTTGAATTTATTTTTTGTACATTGTTATTTATTAAATCGTTTAAATAACCTGTATGCATTAATATATCACCTTTCTTCCTTAAACTATGATTGAGTTATATTTGTTGTATATACATTCCCACTTTGAGAATATGCTAACGTAACTGTCTTATCTACAGTAACGCCATCTGATTTATAAATTCTTATGAGACTGTTATACACTCCAACACTAGGGTTACTATCGGTTTTATCTGCTATCAACTTATTATTAGAAGTCCATTTTAAAAGTGATATATAATCACTCCCTGCCACGGTTTCAGTTATATATGTTCCAGCTATTAAATATGGATTATCAAATGCAGTTATAATTGTATTTTGTTCCAGTGTTTTGTTATCTGGTGTAATTACTCCATTAGAATAAATACGCAAATAAAAAAAGACCCCCCAATTTGGTGATTCTTCTGAAGGAACACTATTAATATTGTCTTGTTTAGCTATCCATAATATATTATTATATAGTACAACATCTTGAGCATAAAAACTTTTAGTGGATGACCAATCACTTCTAAATGATAAACCTATTCCACTTGCACCCATTTGACCACGTTGAGTTACTGGTGTAAAATATGTCGAATTTGTTGGTAAAGTTCCAATTGGCACATTGTCTTTTATTGCTATATAAGCATCAATAGTTGTTCCAGTTTCAGGGTCTGTACTTGTGTATGTTACTAAATTATAAATTGTATATTGCGTTGTTGGAGAATACGTTCCTTTATTTTTAATAGCATTTATAATATAATTTTCAACATTGTCTCTAAAGAATCTTTCTAACGCTATACATATTGATAAAGATTTATTCCAATCCGAAGCCGTAGAAAAGCATTCTAACAATGTAGGGTTCGCTGTTATTAGTGCGTCAGCTTCAGTAAATCTTTTTTGTGCAATTAACGCATTCCAATCTACAATTAATGATTTCTCTGTTATGGTAGGGTCTCTAAAAAATTTACCAATATCATAACTGTCTGGGAAATTTATATCTGGTAAATCTGGATATGTAATTGACATTTTCAACCTCCTTTTCTTTATTTAATTATGTAGTAATGAACGGATAAATAGGGAAGAACCTAGATATCTCTAAACTCATTGTCCATTTACTTACTGAACCACTCATTTTCTTTGTAATAAATTGATATGTTTCTTTTTTTTGTTTCAATGTGTACTCAATCTTCTCGTTCATGTTCAACCAAGGCACTAACGTCATTTCTAGCGTTACTGTATCAACCATTCTAGTTTTTAACCAGTTTTCATATTCAGACCTTTGTAATGCTAAAGGTTCACTAGAAATTTTATCAAAATCTCCACCACTACAAACATTCAATCTTTCACCAATTCTTTCTATCGCATATGGAGAATCTGGATTAACAATATATTTAATGTTTCTACAATTTTCTTTTATATAGTCAGCTTCAATTTGTGCTTGTGTTGGTTGGGTTAATACTTCTTTTGCAATTCCAATAATTTGCCATTGCCCTTGATAGTAGAATTTTCCACTTCTATATCTAAATACATAACTAGAGTTAGTTTGTAAAACATCAGCAGATATAGATTTTTCATTATCGTCCACTACTGAATATGTAGTACCACCAAATATAATAGTAAATCCACTTGAATTATTTGCATTACATTTAAACGCAATAGTTGTACCAGTAGAAGGAGAGGGTGGTGCTGTAAAAGTCAATGTATAGCTACTGCCTGTACCACTTACCGTATCGGTATAATAGTCAGTGTCTAAACATTTCCCATAAACTCTAGTCACATTTTTTACATCTTTCAAACTAGAGTTTACAGCCTCGCTAATTACCAATGGAGATAATTGAGAGCTGGCAAATATAACTGGGTCATTTTCACAAGTTGGGATAGGCTGACATACGAATGTTCCATCAGTATCAAAGAATGTCTCCCATCCTGCGTATAAATCACGAATTTTAGATATGATTTCCCACACGCTTGCTCCTGCTGTGAACTCTAAATCGTAAGGAACAGTTTTATCCATGTCGCTAATTCTATATCTACTGAAACCACCCAAATTTGTTATAGTGTCAATCATCGCACTTCTAATGTTAGCACCTTCTGCGATAACAGTTTTAATTCTCAATTGCCCGCTAACCGTACCATTTAACATAGTAACTAAATCACTACATGACAAAGATAGGGTAGAAGTATCTGTGCTATAATTACTGTTAGAGTCTTCCATAGCATATATTCCCATAGGATATTTATATATTTCATTCGTCCTAACATTTAAAACTCCAACATAGATTTCTAAATATTTATCCATCCATATTTTTTTATCTATACCAATAGCAAAACTGCTATCTGTAACATGGAATGTAACATTATAAGTTCTTCTGATATCAGAAGTGGAGTCAAATGAAAAGCTGTCATCTATAACTTTACCCTCGATATTATCAACTAACTGGAAGTTAAGATTTAACATATTAACCCATATGTATCTCGTTTTAGAGGATTGATTAAGCATGGAAATATCTTCGCTTGTCGGATAATACATACTCATCACTCTCCATCCATATAAACATCAATCAAGCCATTGTTATATAAATCTTGATTCGATTCACAATCACCAATTTCAGTAAATCCAAATGTAGTTTTAACATTATCCCAGTGTCCATCTGTTTCTTCATCAATATCACCAGTAACCATAACTAGCCACATTCTACCATCATCGTATTTAATGATTTTAGGACTTCCATTTAGTAACCAATCTTTGAAACCATCACGATACTCCCATGCTCGTTCAAAATTAAAGGCTGTATCTTCTCCATCTACACTTTCTTCAATAAATGTGGCTTTGATTTCACCTGAATAATAATTAACTTCACCGTTGGAAATTACAAAAGGATACCTACGGTCAATCGGAACAACTACTGTAGATGGCTTTTGTCTTTTAGGATTAATGTGTCCAATGTTATATTTACTGTGATAAATTTTGTTTGCGTCAACAATAAAAATACCTTCAAAGGATGTGGTTAATGACGCAATATTATAATTTCCTTCTGTACCATTTAAAACAGGCACAATAGCCCATTCATACTCTGTTTTACCTCTAGCATATCTATCAGTTTTAGTAAAATTAAAATCCTCTTTTTTATTGATAGGTATTTCAAAAAGTGTAACCCATTTGTATGTTCCTTTTTTGCGTCTCTTAACTCTTAGATGAGATACTGTATTCATCGAAAAATCTGCGTTTCCAGCAAATAAATCTCCTTCAAATTTAGCATGTAAAATTGTATCATAATCCCAAATCGTAGGAATTTCGGTTGTATAAGCATCTGTAACATTAGCTGTTAAATATAAATCATCAATAATCCCATTCTTAACTTCCATATAATCTACATCATCACGATAAATCGGAGATGCAAAATTGGAATTTGTTGAACCGATGAAACTCATACCAAAAAACAAAATTATGCACCTCCTTTATTTGCAATCTTAAATTCATAATTATTATCAACACGTCTCAACCAAAAATGGATTATATCCGTTGACGATGGAATATTGATTCTTTCGGTGAATAACGTGTATAATCCCAATTTTCCATTAGCTGATAATTTTGCATAACTTTTATATGGGGTTCTGGTTGAATCAAGATAATTCATCCAGCTCAAAGTAATTATATTATTATTTTGACTGTTCTTTAGAATCAAAAAGTCTGTATAACTTGTAAAATTTTTACCTTGTATATGTAGTGTAAAATCTTCACTTAAACTAAAAGCTTCATCAAAAACAACTTTTAATCCATTTTCTGTTAAGTCTATCATGTTATTATCAATGTAAATCGGAGTGCCATTTATAACTCCTTCAATTGATATAATGTGAGAAGATATAGACATAGAGGCTTCTTTTTCATTATTTTTTGGTTCTATAAATGAAAATGTAGATGGTTTTAAATATTTGCATAAAAAAGAAACGTAACCAGTATCCAATGGGATATGATTTACCGTTTCTCCAATCGCCCTTATGTAATATTGTGAATTATCTTCTAAGCCAGATATTAAAGTTGTTAATATTGTTCCACTTATAGTACCAGAATTATAAATTTCTTGTTTCGCATAGTTATATAATATAACTTGATAGTTGTTTAATAGCTCTCCTTCTGATTGAGTGTAACTAATTTGTGCGTTAATATAAGATTCTTTTACTGTGTCCCCATTATTCAAATTTGAAAATGAAAGTAGGGGAGTAGACAAACAAGAAAACACAATTGTATTGCTAAATGGGCTTGCGTTATTGTCTATATCGTATACTTGAATTTGAACACTATAAGTTGTTCCATTAGTTAATATATTAGCTGGAATAGTGTGTTTCAATAATGTTGATGTGATTGTTTCATCAAACACTGTTACATTAGTTGCATTATTCTTTATAATAATTCTGTTTTTTCTTACTTGGAATCCTGTATATGAAAAACTTAATATGTATTCAAGTATTGCGTCAAACGGAATTATTGTTGTTATAATAGGAGCAGACATTTATACCTCCTTTCATTAAGTCACTGTTGTTTCATAATTATCTCCAACTTTACTTTCTGTAATTGTAAATGTTTGTTTTACTGTTATACCGTCGGTATTATAAACTCTAATAATTGTGATATAATTTTCTCCAGACTTACTATCAGTTTTATCAGCTAACAACAAACCAGATGATGCTTGCTTTGCTTGACTTATATAATTTAAACCACTCACACTTTCAATAACTTTTACGCCTATTTGATTAGCTATTTTGTCAAATATTAATGCTCCATCGCTAGAGCCACTACTTGATACAGCGTTGTCTACATATTCTGTTGATGCTATTTCTTGCCATACATATGAATTATCTGCTTTTTGAATACAACGATATAGAATATCATCAATACCAGTTGTTACAATCCAATAAAACTCATTTCGATAACTAGAAGAGGGGGTAGGTAATGATGGCGAAGTTGTGTATTTTTTTTGAATAGAACCTAGAGTGTACCCTTGTAAATAAGTAGCATTTAAACCAGAACAAGTAGAAGTTGAGGATGTTTGTATTGGAGCATAATTACTATATGATAATTGGTAACTTCCGTATCCACTTGGGGTACTCCCAGCTTGAATTGATGAAAATAATTCCCAACCAACATTATTATTTAAAAATATATCTATTGTGATTTCGTAAGCATACGCCAAATACACTTCTAAATATGTCTTATTCCCAGTTGCAATAGATGGTCTAACAATCCTCACATAATAAATGTAAGGACTTCCATTAGATGAGTTACACAGTAATTGAGTTAAAACTGGCTGATTTATTCCTTGTGTTTTAATTGATGTAACACAATGTCCTTTATGTCCATTTCCTTGCCATCTTAAGTCCATAAAACATGATGATAAATCTGAATCGTTTGGCGATTGAGCAATTCTATACCATCCAATAGTTGCAGGAATAGTAAATGAAGCTGTAGGCGTTGTTGTTATGCTTGGTTTATTCAATAAATCGTTATAATTTCCACTTGTAGCAACATCTGCCAACCCAGTTATCATACTTGCATCATGAGTAGAAGGGTGAACGTAGTTATTAGCATTATCAGCAATTCCACCTAATTTAGTTTTTTCAGCAGAAGTATAATCTTCAGTAGATAATCCTTTCCCGACAACTTTGTCGACCTTATTGCTAACCGTATTCCAAAGTGTCCTCTCACTAGAGGTAATATGCTTAATTGTGTCTGTTATATGTGTTACGGCACTATTCCAACCATCAACTAAAGTCTGTGTAATAGTTTGCAATAAAGATAAGTTATTGTGAGTATGATTACTATTTGTCCAAGTAGTTATTTCATCATCTGTTACAAATCTATGTGTTTCATCTTCAACAATCATAGTAGCAGGATGAGTAGCAGGATGGACATAGACTGTATCTTGTGCGGGGATACCTAAAGCAGTAATATCGTCCTTTAAAATTGCACCAGTTTTACCATTTATAGTTGTCACAGTATCAGTAAATACAGCGTTCTCAGGCACAGGAGTTAAAACACTTGTTTTATCTGCTTTATCTTCCACAGTATTCCATAAAGTTTTTTCAGTCGGGGTAACATGAATACCAGTATTATTAGTATGATTATCAAACTCTGTTTTTGTAGCTTGTTTTACG
>JAQUVM010000073.1 GCA_028693355.1 Burkholderiales bacterium | reverse complement strand
TGGTTGATTTAGATTGATTTGTTTTGTATACCTCACACCATTAATTGTAATATCAAAACTATGATTTCCATATGGCAAATTGATACGGTTAATATTAACTTTAGACGGTAATAAATTCCAATTACGCTCATCAGCTTTATCAATAAAGATACTGCCAATCCCTGCACCTAAACTTAATAGAGCTCCTAAATTACCTCCACTTGAACAAGTACTTTTCGCAGTTGCTATATTTCTTACTGCTGAAGCTATATTTCTTGCAATGATATGAGGCATACCATCACTTAATGAACGAGCAGTCATTAAATCAACATCTACCATCTGAGAAGGATTCAATGGTTTATTATCTAAATTAAATCCATACATCGCTTGATTTAATGAATCTTTAATCATCGTTGGGTAAAATATATTAATCATAGCAGTACATGATGGTGCGTTTTGATTTTGATTTTGGTTTTGGTTTTGATTACCAAAACTAATTGGGATATTAATTTCTTTTGATTTAATTTGTGGAGCATGTCCAATTTCTTGAACTATTAACAAATCCGTAGTATTTTTCTTTGGTCGTACATTTTTATCTAGGTTATCAATGCTTTGTTGAATTAATGGATTAGTTGGTTGTAACTGGCCCGCTTTAACATATCCAGGGCGAGCTAAACTTGGCTCATTTAACGCTTCAAAGACAAATCCAGCAAGATAGTGGCTAAATGCATTTTGATAACTATTTTTTAATGCTAATACTTGCGGTGAATTTATATCACTAAAATCATAACTTTTCAAAATTTCTTTATATACATAATTTCCTGCAGCATCGCTGGTTTCTTTTTTTAGCTCGGTTTGAGCTTGGTTATACATAACTTGATTATAATTTTGTATAGCCTGCTCTATCTGATACATACGCTTTATCTCAACTCTTGCATCATCCATATTATTCAAATCTAAATGATTCAAAGCGTGTAATGTGGTCAAGAATGTCTTTTCATAACCTCTTGGTTGGTAGTCATTAACATTATCATTTATTAGCATAGACATCATCGTGCTTGATAACTCCCCAAAGGTAGTACTCTGCCAACTTGCTGCCCATACATCTATAGAGTTCTGTGATCGCGCAAAATAAATATTACTTACTTCATAATTTTGTTTTAGCCTTTGCACCGTACCATATTCCATATTATATAAAATATCATTAGTGCTCTCTGCTTCCATTGCACCATCTAAATTACCAGTATATATTTTTGCTAATCTACTACTTGACTGAGTAGAGTAAGAACTAAATGGATTGTTAGCACAACCAATCATAGACAAAGACAATAACCCAATAATATACAGTTGGTTTTTCATATGTTAATACTACAATTCATAAAACTTACATAACTTGATAAAATGGTATACATTATAACATTTTTATAATTATTAATGCTCTTTCTACATTCTGTATATTATACTAATGATAGAATTCAGCTTATTTTAAACAAAATGAAGCTAATTAACGCAGCAATCAATTATTATATATAGAGGTAAAAATGCAGAAAAAAATCATATCATTTGAATATGAAGAATATGAATCTAAAAATGAATTAAATGATTTAGATAAAGAACTTATTAAACATGCTCTTGTAGCAGTTACACAGGCATCAGCGCAATTTTCCCATTTCCATGTAGGCGTTGCAGCTAGATTATCAGATGGTTCTATACACCTAGGTTCAAACAAAGAAAATACTTCAATAACAAATTGTGCTGAACAAACTTTATTACTACATTTGCAAGCTACAAATAATGACTTTGCCATCGAATCAATTGCAGTAACCTTCCAAAATATGAATCCAAATACGACAAGTGACTTTCCGATTACACCGTGCGGAAAATGTAGACAAATTTTATTAGAAGATGAACAACGAAGTAAATCCCCAATGCGTATTATTATGACAGGTCAAAGCGGCAAGGTCTTTATTGCACCTAGTGTTTTATCTATGTTGCCATTAGCATATGGAGAAGATTTCTTACAACATAACAAATAATTCTAAGCTAAAGTAAGATCTATTATCAACGATAACGCATCTTATAAAACGCTGTGCAATGCATTATAAAATACTGTAATCCATATTTATTACTGCGCTATAATAATATTTTTTCAATATTCTTTGTTAGGGTATATTATGTCTCAAATCGCAAAGCACCCAAAAGGTCTTGTTTTTATTCTTTACAGAAATGTGGGAGCGCTTTAGTTTCTATGGAATAACTGGTATTTTAGTGCTTTACTTATCAAAACATCTAAATGTTAGCGAGGAAGATGCAAGTCTTGTTTCAGGTGCTTACATGGCATTTACATTTTTAGCACCAATATTGGGTGGATGGGTTGCAGATAAATTTATTGGTTATGTTTGGTCTGTTACTATAGGCGCACTCTTAATTTTTGCAGGCAATGTTATTTTAGCAATTCCTTATAATGTAGATTTGGTATATTTAGGTTTAGCTATAGTTGCAATAGGCACTGGGCTTTTAAAATCAACCGTCTCTGTATTGGTTGGGCAATTATATTCTGCTAAAGACTCCAAAAGAGATAGTGCATATACTATTTTCTATATGGGTATCAATTTAGGTTCTATATTAGCTGGATTAACTATTGCTTATATTGCAGAACAAATCAGTTGGCATTATGGATTTGCACTAGCTGCATCTGGAATGTTAATAGGATTAATAATTTTCTGGACAGGTTTCAAGCGTGGGTATTTTGCAGAGCAATCAAATATTATAAAAAAAGAAAATTTATTTGCAAAATATGGACCACTTAATGGTCTTACATTACTTATAGTTGGTGCATTTATACTAACATTTATAATGTATTACTTACTAAGCTCGCCAGGACAAACAAAAATTGTCATTACTTTTATTAGTATTGGTGTATTAGGATGGATTGCTATCTTAGCGGCTAAGAGTAAGGACACTTCAGAGCGTAATCAAATATTATCTATCTTAATTTTCATTATTACTGCAATCTCATTTTGGTCACTATATAAACAATCTTTTAATTCGCTTGCTTTTTTTATTGATAAAGATGTTGATCGCATGATTATGGGATATGAAATACCAACTAGTATGTTTGTACTTATACCAAACTCTGTATTTATAGTATTATTAGCATCTATCTTTGCAAAAATTTGGACTTCGATGGCATCTCGTGGAAATAATCCATCAGCTCCAATCAAATTTTTAATTGGCTTAATCTTTACACTCGCATCATTCTCTATTTTTGCTCTAGGCGCATATTTAGCATATATAGGAGATTCACGTAGCAGTATGCTATGGCCATTATTAGGTATTTTCTTATTAACGTGTGCGGAACTATGCATTTCACCGGTTGGTTTATCAATCGTTAGCAAATTATCACCAAAACATTTATCTGGTTTTTTTATGGGGGCTTGGTTCTTAGCTAGTTCAATTGGATCTTATGTATCTGGGTTACTATCTAGCTTTGTTCATATTCCAAAAGGTAATATTGATGTTGCGGTAAGTGGAGAAGCTTATTTTACTCTATTCTCAAGGTGCGCTATTGGTATAGGAGTTGTGATAATAGTCTTTGTAATATTTCTACCTATTATCAAAAAATTATCCCAAGACACATAGCTCCTAGATGTATTATTTAATAAAATAAAGGATATATTAAATATCCTTTATTTTATTAACCAAAAATTTCTTTGTATAAATTATCCATTTTTATTTTGACCGACTCATCAGGTTCTATAATACGGCCCCATTCACGGGTAGTTTCTCCATGTAGCTTATTAGTCGCATCAATTCCCATTTTGCTTCCAAGACCCGATATAGGAGATGCAAAGTCCAAATAATCAATTGGCGTACGATCTATCATAGTCGTATCACGTATAGGATCAACTCTAGTTGTAATTGCCCATATAACATCTTTCCAATCACGAATATTTACATCTTCATCAACAACAATGATAAATTTAGTATACATAAATTGGCGTAAATAACTCCAAATTCCAAGCATGACACGCTTTGAATGACCCGCGTATTGTTTTTTTATTGATACAATTGCAAGTCTATAGCTACACCCCTCTGGAGGCAAGTAAAAATCAATGATTTCAGGAAATTGTTTCTGGATAAGTGGTACAAAAATTTCATTAAATGCCTCACCTAAAATAGCAGGCTCATCAATTGGCTTTCCTGTATATGTACTATGATAAATAGCATTTTTACGCATTGTAATTTTTTCAATCGTCATAACAGGGAAGGTATCTTGCTCATTATAATATCCTGTATGATCTCCATATGGTCCTTCTATTGCAGTATCATTGGGATATATAAACCCCTCCAAAACAATTTCAGCATAGGCAGGAACTTGTAAATCCGACAATAAGCAATCCGTTAATTCAGTACGACTCCCGCGTAATAAACCTGCAAACTGATATTCTGATAAACTATCTGGCACAGGTGTCACGGCTCCCAAAATAGTAGCTGGATCACATCCCAATACCACAGCAATTGGGTATGGCTTATCTGGAAATTGTTGACAGTGCTCACGGTAGTCTAATGCTCCGCCCCGATGAGACAACCATCTCATAATAACACGATTTTTACCAATAACCTGTTGGCGGTATATACCTAAATTTTGGCGTTTCTTATGCGGACCCCTAGTTACAACCAGCCCCCAAGTAATTAACGGCGCAATATCACCTTCATGACAATGCCAGATCGGGATTTTGTTTAAGTCTATATCATCCTTTTCAATAATTATTTCATGTACTGGAGCTTTGGAAATAACCTTAGGCAACATATTATAAAGTTGTTTTAACATAGGTAATTTATCCCATGCATCTTTTAGGCCTTTAGGAGGTTGAGGCTCCTTTAATTCGGCTAAAAACTCTCCCACTTTTCTTAAGTCTGTAAGATTCTCTTTACCCATACCAAGAGCTACACGGCGAGTTGTTCCAAATAAATTCCCTAAGACTGGCATATCATATCCGGTTGGGTTTTCAAACAAAATTGCAGGTCCACCATTTTTTAATACACTATCACAAAAAGAAGTCATTTCTAAATGTGGTGAAACAGGCTTAGAAACTTTTTTTAGCTCGCCAAGAAGTTCTAAATTATGAATAAACTCACGTAAATCACGGTATTTCATAGGAAAAAGTACCTTAAATCAAAAATATATGCAAAATTTTAACATGTATTCATTAGCAAAAAATAGCCTAGTTTACAAAAACTAGGCTATTTTTTTTAAACACGTTTTATCAATTTATTCACCTATAAGCAATTGAAATACATAATCATCCATAAATCAGTGATTCTATAATAATCAACATTAAATCACTGTGTCTATTATGGAATACCAGAAATCTATTTTGTAATAGTAAAAGATAATATCGACAAGGTTAAAACAACAAACGTAATCCTCAGTTTATTTAAGCCACATAAACCAATAAGTTATATAAATCCACAGATATTTAAATAAAAAGCTGCACTAAAATGTTACATCATCAACAATGTAGCAATATAGCACAGCAAATTAATAAATAATAATTGTAAAAATACTATATTAAAATGTATTTTCACTAGATATTAAGATTATTTTGTTTGTGAAATTATTATTTAATAATTTTACAAACTTGATCTGGGTCTTGAAAAGCAATAGCATGCCCTACATCTTTTAGGTGAATAACCGTTTTATTTTTATACTTACTAATAGCTTTAGATGCAATTTTTTGATTAATAATAGCATCATCATCTGGCAAAATAAAGGTTACTGGTATTTTAGAATGCTCAAATTTATCTGCCACATCGTCATTTTCAATCCATGTATCAATTGCTTTACGTTGTGCACTGATAAATTCACCGCTTGGGAATAAATTAGTTAGTGAGCTTTCAATAAATTGATTAGCTAACTTGCCACGATTCATTGATTCATAGTGATAAATATTATTATTAAAAACATAATCATAAATATCATCCGGAGTAAATTTACTCAATACAGGTTTGGTATAAAGTAATCTTTCACTACTTTTAGTTGGCACAACTGGAGCTAATAAATATAGATGTTTGTAGTGTAAATTTAAAAAACTAGCGTTTAAAGCCACAGCACCACCCATAGACCATCCCATTAAAGTAGCACTTTCTAAATTCATAGCATAAGCAAACTTATTAACACTTTGTGCCATATCCTGAATACTACTCTTTGGAGATGTATTATTGCTTATTTTTTGATTAATACCCTTATAATCTAATAAATATAAATCATGCTTTTGAGATAAGCAAGAAATAAATTTTTTACTCCAAAAGTTTGACGTAGTTGCATAACCTGTTAGAAGAATCATTGGGTCAGTATTTTTATTAGAATTTTTAATATAGTAATAATGATAAGTACCAGACTCCAACATAATTTCATGACTAGAAACATTAAATACATTACTAGCATAAGATGATTGTAACAATATAGCACTTACAAAACCAAATATTAAACGCTTACTCATTATGTATCTCCAAAATAAAAAGATTTAGCACGAGGCTAAGTATTTTAAACTATATAAAGATTATTTTATTCATAATTTCAAAGTGAAGCACTACAAAAAATGTATGGGCATTTAGATAATATCATAAGATATCAAGCAAATAACAGATGAATATCATGAGGAATAACTTACATAAATGATACTCACTAACGATATTGGTATAATAGAATTATATTTTGGTATAAAATAAATATAATATAAAATATAATATAAAATTTAATATACAATCACTAATATATTACAACAGTCGCAATATTTAATAATGTTAATTAATTCAGTACAATAGATAATTAAAACCCTCTTAGTTCTAATTCTTATTAATATTTTGTTGTATAAAAACATCATGACTAATTAATAAAGGTGACGCAATGTTTGATGATATTATTGTGTTTATTCATTTGTATGAAACAAAAAGTTTTACTAAAACAGCTGAGTTATTAAAAATTCGCCAACCAACTGTTAGTCGGCGCATCAATAAATTAGAAGATAATCTGAATGATTTACTAATCCAAAGAAATGGTAGCGAATTTACTATCACAACATTTGGTGAATATATGTATAGTAAATTTCGCAATTTCCCCATGTTTCTTAATAAAACATTAAATGACTACAAAAAAGATCAACACGAAAACTCAACAGAAACTATTAAAGTCTCACTGGCATCAGCACTTAGCTATGAATTATTAGCGCCAAATATAGAATCATTTATAAAACGATACCCAAATATTACATTAAACATTTACTATGAATCACAAATGCCTGACTTTCAAGTAGTAGACTTTGCAATTACAAGACATAATGTTAAACTCCCTGGGTTTGTAACAAACTTATTTAGACAAGAGATTGCGCATCTATATTGTAGTAATAAATATGCACAAAAACATGGTATACCAAATAACATCAATGATTTAGATGAAATTTCAATAATTAAATTAGTATTAGACAATAAATTACAATCTCACATCATACATAATTACAAAACTGGGCAACAAGCAATCCCCAAGTGGAAAGGTAATATATATCTTAATCATGTATTATATATGAAACAAATTGGTATAAATTCAGAAGATTATATCTTTGCTTGTTGGGATATTTTATGCACCAAAGAAATTGCTAATGGCGAATTAATCAAAATATTACCTAATTGGCAAATACACACGCTTGACTTCTATTTAATAACAAAGTTACATTTAAGAGCCGTTGATAAATTATTTATTGATTTCATAAGTAAGCAACTTGATTATCATTTATAAATACTTTACACCCATAAATATTTTAGAAAATTAGAGTTTTAAAATTAACTTGCTGGTGAAATATCAAAATTTACGATAATTTTATTCAAGCCATAAAAAAAGCATCTTTTAAAGATGCTTTTTTTATTTAACTATGAGGAATATTACAAGTTTATAACCTCACAAGATAGCAGTATTAAATATCTACATTACGAGCCATTAATGCATTGCTTTCAATGAATGCACGGCGTGGCTCTACATCATCACCCATTAGAGTACTAAATATATTATCTGCCGCAATAGCATCTTCCACTGTTACCTTTAATAATCTACGAACAGTTGGATCCATAGTAGTTTCCCATAACTGAGAAGCATTCATCTCTCCAAGACCTTTGTATCGTTGAATATTCATACCTTTTTTAACTTCTGACATTAGCCATTCTAAGCCTAATCCAAAGTTTTCTACAGATTTGCTATTATCACCTCTAACGGCTAATAAATTAGCTACAGATATTTCATTTGTTAATTCGGAGGCTTTCACTATTCTTGAATAATCGGCACTTTCTACAAAGTATCCATCAAAGTTTGTAATAATATGATTACCATGCTCAATACGAGCTATTTTAATTTTATACGTTTGACGAACATCATCAAACATAATATCAAAACTTACTTTATGACCAACTAATGCAGAGCTTAGTTTTTCAACTGCATCATTAGCATTTTCTTGTGAGTCAAGGCGCAAACGAGGTAGTTTTAATAGTGCATTAAGAACTAATTTATCCATAAATCTAGAATGTGATTCAATTACTGATTTAGCTTTTAGATAAACTTTTGCTGTATTTGCCAGCAAGTCTTTTTCTAATAAGGTGTTACCATCGGCACTAAATCTAGCTTCACTTAGAGCAAGCTCTAATAAATATTGATTTAACTCATCTTCATCTTTAACATAACGCTCATTTTTACCTTGCTTAACCTTAAATAATGGTGGTTGAGCAATGTATATATGACCACGATCAACAAGTTCAGGCATTTGACGATAAAAGAAAGTTAATAATAATGTACGAATATGCGCGCCATCTACATCGGCATCGGTCATAATAATGATACGATGATAACGCAATTTGTCTGGATTATACTCATCTTTACCAATACTAGTTCCAAGTGCAGTGATTAATGTTGTTACTTCTTGTGATGATAACATCTTATCAAAACGAGCACGTTCAACATTCAAAATTTTACCTTTTAATGGTAAAATAGCTTGATTTTTACGATCACGACCTTGCTTAGCAGAACCACCAGCAGAGTCACCCTCGACTAAGTATAGTTCGCTATTGGCTGGATCTTTTTCTTGACAGTCGGCTAATTTACCAGGTAAACCTAAGCCATCTAATACACCCTTACGACGAGTTAATTCACGCGCCTTACGTGCAGCCTCACGAGCCCGTGCTGCTTCCACGATTTTACCGCAAATAATTTTGGCATCGATTGGGTTTTCTAATAAATATGTTTTTAATGCATCAGCAACAATTTCTTGTACAATCGGAGATATCTCTGATGAAACTAATTTATCTTTAGTTTGTGATGAAAATTTTGGATCAGGTAATTTAACTGAAATAACGCAAGTTAAACCTTCTCGCATATCATCACCAGACGTTGTAACTTTAGCTTTTTTAGCTAGTTCTTGCTCTTCAATATATTGATTAATTGAACGCGTCATAACTGTACGAAGGGCTGATAAATGAGAACCACCATCTCGCTGCGGAATGTTATTAGTAAAACATAATACATTTTCAGAGTAAGAGTCATTCCATTGCATAGCAACTTCTACTCCCATACCATCACGCTCACCATCACAGTGGAAAATCTTCTGATGTAATACAGTCTTGCTACGATTCATATAGGTTACAAATCCAGCTACACCACCTGAGAATGCAAAATTTTCTTCCTTACCATTTCGTAAATCAGTAAGAATAATATTTACACC
>JAQUVM010000072.1 GCA_028693355.1 Burkholderiales bacterium | reverse complement strand
AGGACAGTGAAACGAGTCATCGCCGATGATAGTGTGGTTCGCCCATGTGAAAGTAGGACATTGCCAGGCTCCTTATACGAAAAGCCCAGATTTATATCTGGGCTTTTTTATTTATCAATTCTAAAAAATATAACTTAATTTAATATACTTATCATATACTAGTATAAATAGCACATTAATTAGAATTTTTATTATATACTCTGTACTTATATAATAGAGGTCTTCGTAGTATGAAATCAGTTAAGCAACACTTATCATTTATTAAAGAAAACTCATATAAATTATCAGAACTAAATGATTCACAAAGAAATAAAATTTTGTTAGATTTAGCTAATTTATTGGAAATTAATATTTCAACTATTATTTATAATAATAGCTTAGATCTAGCAAAAATGCCAAAAAATGATCCAAAATATGATAGATTAGAATTAAATGAAGCCAGAATAAAAAATTTAAGTCATGATTTAAGAAAAGTATCAGAGCTTGAATCACCATTAAATAAATTATTAGAGATTAAAGAATTAGCTAATGGGTTAAAGTTAGAGAAGAAAACTGTACCATTGGGAGTAGTTGCTGTTATTTATGAGGCAAGGCCAAACGTTACGATTGATGTATTTAGTTTATGCTTAAAATCTGGAAATGTAGCGGTCTTAAAAGGCGGTACCGATGCTTGGGAAACAAATAATTACTTAGTTGGTTTAATTCAACAAGTATTGCTTAATAATAACTTAGATTCTAATTTAGTATATTTAATGCCTCCAGAGCGAGAAGCTGTTTATGAGCTATTAAATGCAGTTGGATTGGTGGATGTGTGTATTCCTAGAGGTAGCCAAGGGCTTATCAATTTTGTTAGAGAAAATGCAAAAATTCCAGTGATAGAAACTGGTGCAGGTATTGTTCATACATATGTTGATGAAAGCGCTAATCTAGAGTTTGCTAGTAAAATTATAGAAAATGCTAAGACTCGTAGAGTAAGTGTATGTAATGCTCTTGATTGTTTAGTAATTCATGAAAATAGATTAGATGATTTATTTATGCTAGTTAAAAATTTATCAGATAAAAATGTGGTAATTTATGCTGATAAGAAAAGCTTTGATAAACTAACTAATACCTATCCAAAGCACTTATTATATATAGCTAATGATGATTCATTTGGTTGTGAATTTCTTGATTATAAAATCTCAATAAAAACAGTTAGTAATATAAATGATGCTATTAAACATATAATGAAATATACTTCTGGACATAGTGAAGCTATTATTGCTGATGATAAAGCTGTTATAACGATGTTTTTAAATCGAGTGGATGCAGCTGCGGTTTATGTAAATTCGTCAACTGCTTTTACTGATGGGGGAGAGTTTGGTATGGGAGCTGAAATTGGTATTAGTACTCAAAAGCTTCATGCAAGAGGACCAATGGCCTTGCCTGAGTTAACTAGCTATAAATGGATTATATATGGAAATGGACAAATAAGATAAAGTCTACGATATTTATAGATAATATTATGTGTTATGATACTAGGGTTTAATAATTAGATTATAATTAGGTATAAGATGTTAGAAATTGAAAAAATAAATGAAATAGGTAATTTAGCATTGTCTCTGCAAACTCAGCTTAATCAATTAAGGGGGTTTCTTTGACTATAACGCTAAAAGTTCTGAGCTTGAGCAAGTAAATATTGAATTAGAAGATCCCGATATTTGGAATAACCAAGAAAAAGCTCAAGACCTCAATCGTAAAAAGAAACAGCTTGAAGGTGTTGTAAATATTTTAAATGATTTACAAAATAGTATTGCAGCTGGTAAAGAATTATTTGATATGGCTAAATCAGAGGGCGATGAAGAAACGCTTCTTTTAGTTGAAAGTGATTTGTTAGTATCTAAGGCAGAGCTAGATAAATTAGAATTTCGCCGTATGTTTTCTCACCCTATGGATCCAAATAATTGTTTCATTGATATTCAATCTGGCAGTGGCGGAACTGAAGCTCAAGATTGGGCGGATATGTTATTTAGAATGTATATTCGCTATGCAGATAAAAAAGGTTTTAGTGTAGAAATACTAGAGGAACAATCAGGTGAGGTAGCTGGTATAAAAAATGCTACTATTAAACTATCTGGAGAATATGCATTTGGTTATTTAAGAACAGAAACTGGAGTACATCGCTTAGTACGTAATTCACCGTTTGATTCTAATAATAAACGCCACACTTCATTTGCTAGTATATTTATTTATCCTGAAGTTGATGATAATATTGAAATTGAAATCAATCCTTCTGATGTTAGAACTGATACATATAGAGCATCAGGAGCAGGTGGGCAGCATATTAATAAAACAGACTCGGCTGTGCGGTTAACACATGTGCCAACAAATACTGTTGTACAATGTCAAAACGATCGCTCTCAGCATAAAAATCGTGATGAAGCATGGAAGATGTTAAGGGCTAAGTTATATGAGCTAGAGTTACGTAAAAAGCTTGAAGAACAGCAAAAGCTTGAAGATAATAAAACAGATATAGGTTGGGGGCATCAAATTCGTTCATATGTATTTGATCAGTCTCGTATTAAAGACTTACGTACAAATGTTGAAGTAGGTAATATTCGCGGTGTTATGGATGGAGATTTAGATCCATTCATTGAAGCAAGCTTAAAGATGGGGGTATAAAGAATGAAGTCAAAACGAATAATTGTATTATTAATGGGAATAATTGCAAGCGGAATGAGTGGATGTGCTGCCCCATTGGCTGGTTTATCTGGATTAGTACCATCTCTCGTACCAAGCATGGATTTTAGTAGTGTTAATGTAAATATGAATCAAGTTGATTGTTATAAAGGTAGCTGGTTTAGTTCGGATTACTGCTCTGTACCAATTAGTCGTTTTGCAGCACTATCTATTTCATACGCAAGTATTGATAATGCTCCTAAATCATTAAAATTAAATATTAATGATCCATTGGTTGATCAAACCTTTTTTGATATGATTCATAGTAAAGATGGTATAGAATCTATGAATCAGGCTTTTCTAATGAATTATCCAGATGCAAAACAATTTGCAGAATTTCCTAAAGCTACTCAAGATTTGTATGTGAAGATGAAAGAGCGTTATATTCTTAAGAAAAATTATGATAAATTATACGCATCTTATATGTATCTATATACCTTAGCTATCATGGATGAAGCTTTACGCCCTTGCGAACGTGGTACAGTTTTATCTCCTCAAGAAGTTAGACATAAGATTTTTGCACTTCAATTTTCAAATGATGTTTTATACAATGTTTCTAGCAGTTTATCTGGTAAATATGATGGTGAGTCTGGTTTATATAATAAATTCTATAAAGAAATTTTATTATTAAATCCATATAAATTAGAAAATTTAGCTAATTCTATTTTAATTAAAATGAACAAATATTATCCTCAGGAAATTAATTCTAATTTACTGTTTAGTAAAGATGGGATTTTAATTGCTGAACTAGGATCATTTAGCTGCAATAAGCATAGTGCTCAATGGCTTAAATATGACCATGACTATTTTGGAATTAATACATCTGGAATTGATCTTAGAGTTAAGTTTAAATTAAGAGATAACTTTGATGGTATGTCTGGATTAAAAACAACTAACTTTTCTGATTAAATAAAACGATAATTTTATTAAAGTTAAACTACAGTTTGAAGAGGTACTATGGCAGCTGTTTTTCCAACAATACGTAAGGAAAATTTCTTTTCACTAAAGTATAAGCTTTGGTTTAATTTTTTTCCTGCATTTAGAGCCAGCGGAGGCAAGGTAGTTTTTGCTTCTAGCGATTGGCATGAGGTTCATTTAGTATTTAAATTATGCCGTAAAACTAGAAATTATCATGGAACAGGCTTTGGTGGAGCTATTTATTCTTCTTTAGATCCGATATATCCGATGCAATTTATTTTTATTTTAGGTCCTAAATATGTAATTTGGGATAAATCAGCTACGATTGAATATATTAGACCTATAGATAAAAATGTATATGCTAAATTTGAGTTAAGTGACGAGATAATTCAGTTAGTAAAAGATGAAGTTGCTAAAAACGGGCGTTATTTTATTACTTTACCAGTTGAATACCGTGACTTAGATGGTAATGTATATGCTAGAGCTACAAAAACGGTTTATATAGGTAGTAAAGAACATTATGATAAACGTAAACTAGAAAAAAAAGCGATTAAAAATAATGAGTAAGAATGCTATTAAGCTGATATAACAGCATATTTTTGTTTATTTAATAATTAGCTAACTATGTTATGATGGTAGCATGTTGATTATGTTATCATTAATTCTTTAAAGAAATTAGGAGATTTAAGTGTTACGAAAAATTATTAGAGCTATTATTCCTAGTAAAGGTGACATATTTTTTGCACTCTTTGTAGAAGCATCAAAAAATGTACATGATTCAGCAAATATTTTTGCTCAGATTATTAATACAGATGATAAAGCTCATGAAGCTCAATTATCAACAGATTTGCGAACTCAGCGTCAAAAAGCTATTGAAATAGAGAAAAAAGTTTTACAACAATTAAGTAAGCAGTTTATTACACCAATAGATCGTGGGGATATTAAAGAGTTATCTGGTTTATTATTAAAATTAACTAAACGTATTGCAAAAATTAATCAAAAATTAAAAATTTATACTATTGATGCAAAAGCAGATGATTGTTTAATAAAAAGTGCGAATACTTTACAAAATATTACTAAAGTTTTAGTAGATATAATGTTGGACTTACAAAAAGGCAACTATGATAATATATCTAATCATGATCAAAAGACTGATGAATTTGATGATGGTGCGATAGAAGATCTACGCCATGCTATGCGTGAAATGTACTCTGGAGATTATGATACTATAACCGTATTAAAATTGAAAGAAATTTATAAAAGTATTGAAAATGCAATTGATACGAGTGTAAATATTGCAGATTTAGTTATGCAAATATCTGTTAAGGATATGTAATAATGGAGCATGCGCTTTTAATTTTAATTATTGTAATAGCTTTATTTTTTGTGTTTATTAATGGATTTCATGATACTGCAAATGTGGTTGCTACGCCAATTGCAACTCGTGCTTTATCTCCTTATCAAGCAATTACAATTGCGGCTATATTTAATTTTATTGGTGCTTTTTTTGGAACTGGAGTAGCTGTTACAATCAGTAAAGGTTTAATTGATGCAACGTTAGTGACCCATACAGTGCTTCTATCCGCCTTAATAGCTGCAATTATCTGGAATTTAATTACTTGGTTCTTTGGTATTCCATCTAGTTCTTCACACGCATTAATTGGGGCTCTAGCAGGTGCTGGTATTGGTGCTGGCGGGCTTAGCTCGATTCATTATACAACTTTATTTAATAAGGTTGTTTTACCAATGATTTTTTCTCCAATTCTGGCATTTTTTCTAGCATTAATTATAGTTGCTATAATAATGTCAATATTACAGAAAAATACTAGACCTAGACGTGCTAATAATTTTATTCGTGAGTTACAGGTACTATCAACTAGCTTATTATCATTTAGTCATGGATCAAATGATGCTCAGAAAAATATGTCAATCATTGTAATGGCATTATTTACATTTCATATGGTTGATTCCGTGACTAGTATTCCAATTTGGGTAACTGCTGTTTGTGGTATAGCAATGGCAGCAGGTACTATGGCAGGTGGTATGAAGATTATTAAAACATTAAGTAGTAGATTGGCAAAACTTCGCCCAGCAAATGGCTTTGCAGCTGAAATGAGTTCTGGACTATTAATTTTTGCGGCATCTCATTTTGGTTTACCTGTTAGTACTACACAAGCAGTTTCTGGATCTATTATGGGGGCTGGTTCAACTAATAGTGTTGGCGTTAATTGGTTAGTAGTACGCCAAATGGCTGTTGCTTGGACATTAACATTACCAAGTTGTATGTTGATGGGTGTACTTATTTATAAATTATTAAGTATGGTTTTATAATCATATATAAATTGATATAGATATTAGATTAAAAAAGAGTCTTTCATAATGAAAGACTCTTTTTTGTTGAGTTAATAAGAAAATCCTGAAATAAATTCAGGATTTTCTTATTAACTTTTATAAACTATTTAAGTTTAACTTCTTTATAAGCTACGTGTTTACGAGCTTTTGGGTCAAACTTAGTTAACTCTAACTTTTCAGTTGAAGTACGTTTATTTTTGGTAGTGGTGTAGAAGTGACCAGTACCAGCAGTTGATTCTAATTTAATTTTTTCACGCATGATGTATCCCTTTTAGATAACAAGACCTTCAGCACGTAATTCAGTGATAACTACATCAATACCTTTTTTGTCAATAGTACGTAATGCTGCGTTAGATACGCGTAAACGAACCCAACGGTTTTCACTTTCAACCCAAAATTTACGAGAATGCAAATTTGGAAGGAAACGGCGTTTTGTTTTGTTATTTGCATGAGATACGTTGTTTCCAACCATAGGCTTTTTACCTGTCACTTGACATACTCTTGCCATAATCTCATCACCTTATAAAAATTTGTAAAACTTAGTCCATGATTTAACCATAAAATTATCTTGCTACGCAAATATAAATTTACGTACAAAACTACTTATGATAATCTTTCATGAAATGATTGCATAATTATACAGCATTTAAGCTAGTAAATGAGATGTTTTTTGCGTAGCCATGATATAATTATTATTCAATATGGCATCAAAGCACACATAAGTAATTTGTATTGAATGTAGTAAAGGCATAGTACTCTTATAAAAAATTGTGTAACTTGTGCCATTAAGAATATTTTTGAAATTTAAGATTTAGAAAGCCATAGTTCGTGGAAAAAGAATTTATAGAATTTGTTAACTATTTAGCTGATGAAGCAAAAAAGATTAGTCAGAAATATTTTCGGAATTCAATAATCATAAATAGTAAGGAAAATAGTACCCCTGTTACTATAGCCGATATGGAAATTGAAAGTCGATTACGTGAATTAATAGCAATTAATTATCCAACACACGCAATTATTGGTGAAGAGTTTGAAAATAAAAGTTCTTTAAATAGTGAATACTGTTGGGTATTAGATCCAATTGATGGTACTGTTGCATTTAGTACTGGTAAGCCTACTTTTACTAATCTAATAGCATTGATAAAAAATGATAAGCCTATTTTAAGTGTCATTAGCCAGCCTATTTCTAATGAGCGGTTTATTGCTTATGATTTTACTGCAAGCTTAAATAATACGCCTATTAAAACAAGCGATACTAGATTATTAAAAGATGTTAGGCTAAATGCAACTACTCCGTATATGTTTGTTACCGAGCATGAAAAAAATACTTTTGATACTGTGCGTAAGTCGGTTAAATTAACCTCGTTTAGTGGTGATGCATATGCATACGGATTACTTGCAGCTGGTTATATTGACGTAATTATGGAAGCCGATTTACAATACTATGATGTGGCGGCTTTGATCCCTCTAATTGAAGGCTCTGGTGGCGTTATTACAGATTGGCAGGGAATGCCTTTAACACGTAGTTTTAATGGGCAGTGTTTGGCTAGTGCTAATGAAGAATTACACGAACAAATTTTAAAATTAATAAACTCTTAAAATATAAAACTGCTTGCTTTTGCAGATAATAAATAAAATTAAACTAAAGGGACAATACATGACAAAAACAGCAATTACTCCTACTCGTGAACAAAATTATCCAGAGTGGTATCAACAAGTTATTTCTGCCGCAGATTTGGCAGAAAACTCTGCTGTAAGAGGTTGTATGGTAATTAAACCATGGGGATATGCAATTTGGGAATTGATTCAAAAAGATTTAGATCGTAGGTTTAAAAAAACAGGTCATGTGAATGCATATTTTCCATTATTAATACCACTTAGCTATTTAGAAAAAGAAGCTGAGCATGTGGAAGGATTTGCTAAGGAATGTGCTGTTGTTACACATCATCGTTTAGTACCAAACGGTAAAGGCGGTCTGAAACCTGATGGTGAATTAGAAGAACCATTTGTAATTCGTCCGACAAGTGAGACTATTATAGGTGAGAGCTTTTCTAAATGGGTAAAATCATATCGTGATTTACCATTACTGGTTAACCAATGGGCAAATGTAATGCGCTGGGAAATGCGTACACGTATGTTTTTACGTACTTCAGAGTTTTTATGGCAAGAAGGGCATACTGTGCATGCGACAGATGAAGAGGCTATTATCGAAACGAAGCAAATGTTGGATGTTTATTCTGATTTTGTACAAGATGTGTTAGCTATGCCAGTTATTAAAGGCGAGAAGCCTTGTTTTGAACGCTTCCCTGGTGCTGTAAATACTTATAGCATCGAAGCAATGATGCAAGATTGTAAAGCTTTACAAGCTGGAACGTCACATTTTTTAGGACAAAATTTTGCTCGTGCATCAAATATTCAATTCCAGAATAAAAATGGCGAGATGGAGACAGCTTGGACTACATCATGGGGTGTATCAACTCGTATGATTTGTGGTTTAATCATGACTCATAGTGATGATAATGGTTTAGTTCTACCGCCAAGAATAGCGCCACAACAATTTGTAATTCAGCCTATTTATCGTACGGACGAACAACGTGAAGCAGTATTAGCATATTGCAAAAGATTGAAACAAGATCTTGAGGATCAACAATTTGCGCGTGATGATATTCGAGTACATATTGATGATAGAGATATACAAGGTGGTGCTAAATCATGGGAATGGATTAAAAAAGGTGTTCCTGTACGCATTGAAGTTGGAGCTCGTGATTTAGAAAATAATTCAGTGATGATAGCTCGTCGTGACAACGTAGGGCAAAAAGAATCTTTAACTCATGCTGCTTTAGTATCTGGTGCGATTAAATTATTGACAGAAATTCAAGATAACTTATTTGCTAAAGCTGTAGAGTTTCGTAATAGTAAAATGCAAAATGTAGCATCTGTTGCAGAATTTAATCAGTTTTTCTCAGGAGACGCAAACGTTGATAATGGCTTTGCCGTTGCTTATGCGGTTGATGAAACATGTATTGAAGATTTTATCAAGCCACTAAAAGTAACTGCACGTTGTATGCCATTAGCTGATAATGATATATCTGGAATATGTATTTTTACTGGTAAAGCAGCAAACCGTAAGATGGTATTTGCAAAATCTTATTAATTTTTTAGTAGCAAGTAATTGCGTAGCTTACGATAAAAATGTTTATTATTAAGAGAGTGATGTAATCACTCTCTTTGCTATTGGTAGTTATGTGGATTATTTAATTGCTGCAATAAATGATAATAAAGCAACTGTAATACCAATAAATGACAAGCAATAATTAAACATATTTTCTCTTTTATTTTGTATAGTTTCTATTAAATCACTAACTTGTGATTTCACTTCATGGTGCATTTGATTAATATTATAAAAATTGGACATTTTATCCCATGCTATAAATAAAGTTGGTTTATGATGTTTTACCGGATTTGAAGAGTAAACAAATAAATTATATTGCAGATAATTATCTCTAGTTTTAATCATTTTCTTAAGATTTTTTGTGTCATTTAAGGTGGCAAGATTATTGACTAATAAATCATTATAATGATTATAAGAGCGTGCAATAATAAACATTAATACAAAACGCTCAAACATACTCTCCATATTGGTTAGGAGCATGAAACCACGCTCTGAGAAAACTAACCGCATGAAGTCAAACGAACATTGGCTATTTTATGTAATTTTTAATGATGATGATCCTCTAAGAAATTTTGAAATCTCTGTTGTATTTTTATTTAAGTCTTCACTTTGATAACAGCAGTAAATTGTATTGTTATTGTAGTATTTAGAAAACTTAATTCAGAGTTGTTAGCAACTATTATAGGTTTTGTTTGTTTTGTAATTGGTTTTGCTTTGTTTTCATTAACTAATATTGGAAACATTAGGTTTATT
>JAQUVM010000009.1 GCA_028693355.1 Burkholderiales bacterium | reverse complement strand
TATGCTTCCACTTTATCAACAAAAATCACTGAAAAGATAAATGCGATTAATGATGGGGGGGCAAGCAATTTAACTTTAGTAAGTTACAATAATTTTGTAAGTACTTATCTACCAATGCAAGATGCATTAGAAGCATCTGGATTGAAAAGTATTTTAGATACTTTTGAAGAGAATGTTGACTATAAGCAAAAAGTAAAAGATGCTATTAAAGAATATAATAATCTCCTTGATGAATTTTCTGCTGATACGAAAAAAAATCAAAAAGAGTTTGCTGAATACGCTAATAAAATTAATGAATTCAAATATAAGTATCCATCATTTAAGGTATACTTAACTAACGTAGCATCTGTTCAAAGTCATATAGAAGCTTCAAACAGAGATGCTTGGGTTACAGACTTAGTGACTCACCAAGAATCTCCTACTTATTTAAAATATCTTAAACAATATAAAGATGAGGGTGGTGATGACGAGACAGTAGGAATTAAATTAGCAAAAATCTCTTCAAAATCCATTGCAACTAAAGCAGTCTCAGGTGGTGCATTTGATGAAAATTATAAAAATGGTATCGTTACTAACTTTAATATAGCTCCTTGGGCAGAAATTTTTCCAGAGTTAATCCAAACTGCAACTTTAAATGATGCAGATCAAGTAATTCTAGAAGGTATTGCTAAAACCTTTGATGATTTTGAACGTAAGTTTAATTACTTAAAAATCAGTAAGAAACTTGATTCTACCTCTAGAAGTAATAATACAAAGGATACAATTCTTCAAACTTATGATATAGCAAATCAGAATATTTATAACTTAAAGTTAGCAATTCAACTATACGAAAATAGCTATGTGAGAAATCCAAAGCTTACAGATGATTACAAAATTAACTTTAATAATCAAAGTTTCTCTTTCAGAGATAGAATTAAAACTTTAGCTGATTTAGATTTAGCTTTAAATAATTATCTGAATTCTCTACCGACTGATGATCAGTTTAAACAATGGTCAAATGCTTATGATCAATTAAAAGAATACGGATTCATTGGTAACTACGGTACTATCCCAGCTTATACTGTCCATAATGGTTTTGGCACTCATAATGATACTGGTTCAATTCCTATGGCAAGGAACGTAAGTGGAACAAGCTATAGCAATAATGAGCAAAAAAATAATCCACTACGTACAATTCTTGAGCTAATATCATTAACTCTACGCGGAGGTGGGTCAGTAAATGCTTTTAGTTACCTTAGTTATAATCCAGGTAATGTAGAAGCAAATGCTACAACACACACATCAGAAAGATATAACGATGACGATTTTAACCGTAGATTTAATATCAAAAATAGTAGCTTATCTGATGTATTAAGTCAAATGATCCCAAATAATAATAGCCAATATAATATAATGGGAATCGTGCCTATCTTAACTAATAAATCAATAGTAGAAGATAATGCTAATTTAATTATTATCAAAAATGTTGCTTTATTAGATAGCGCAGGAAATATTTGGAATCCAAATAAAATATCAAACGGTGTAATTGATAAAGTGGATAATTCAACTAATCTCTTTACTTTAAAAATCGATAAAGACACAGGAGTTGCTGAAATTCCTGAGGCAAAACTTTATGAATATCATTGGCAATTTGGTGATGATGCAGGAAGTAAGTCATATAATAATATGATCTTATTAGCACCAAATAAAACTCTTGATACATGTTGGGGTAAAGGTGAGAATCACTTTACACCAACTTGTGTTCAAACTAGCAAAAATGATGATAATCAGCAACCTGCTTTACAAATATATCCTATACATAATCAAGAAGCAACACGGTTAGGTGGTGGATGGTTAGATGAAGGTCTTGTTAAAGCAGATGAATATTGTAGAATAGTTAACCCTAAAGGTTCAACAAGTGTTAACTTTAATAATGGTATATTCTTTAGTGATACCTATTATAATGCTAACAACTGGTTTTGTATGGAACAATTCACATACGAAAGGTCTACAACCGATAGCGGTAACGTGGGTAGAGATGGGACTTGGTCGACTGGTGGTAATGGATATATTAAATCAACATATGTATGGAATAAAGGATTTGAACTTCAAAACCTTAATAGATATACTGATTTATTTAATCAATATAAAGATAGCGTGCAACATATTCCTCATGGATTACAACTTATCCCATTAACGCCTAATACACTTATTAATATTAATAATAAGATTAGCAAAGATAAGCAGAATCCATTATTTCCTACTTATAATTTCTAATTTGTTTAATGAATAAAAAACTGGATTATATAATCCAGTTTTTTTATTGATTGCTACATCTAAACTATATAAAATACATGATTAAAATTAGGCATTATCTAAATCATTTTTCAAAACACGCTCTAATTGTTCTCTATTTAATTTAGCTTGATTAACATATTCATCATCCATTTTCCCCTTATAATAAGGGCTCATAGCTTTTAGGCCTTCTTTATCTAATTTCTTAAAATCTTGAAGAGTAGAGTCAATATTTGTTAAAGATAAACCTAGATGTTGTAAGCTATCCCTTGCAATATTTAATGCAGAATCAAACGTCTCTCGATAGATATCATCAAAATCAAACCCTAAATTTAGAGCTTCATAAGCTTCAGTTCTACTTCTTACTCTAATTAATATTTTAATATGTGGATAAGCTTGCCTTACCATAGTTGCAATTTTTAAAGCTTTAACACCATCATTAATTGCAACAACTAATAGCTTAGCATCTTTTAGACCGGCTAGTCTAAGTAAATCCATACGACTGGCATCACCATAAAATACCTTATGACCAAACTTACTAACAAGATCTATTTGCTGCGAATCGAGATCTAGAATTGTGCTGTCAAAGCCATTTGCTAATAAAAAACGATAAATAATCTGCCCAACACGTCCAAAACCAGCAATGATGACTTGATTATCTTGGTTAACTACATTAGTCTCAGGAGAATCCCCATCATTAAATATTTTTAATAAGCATTTATCATAAATAAGCATAATTAATGGAGTCATCATCATAGATAATGCGACCACTGCAACTAATTCACGAGAAAATTCATCTGTAAAAATTAAATATTGATTAGCATAAGAAATTAGAACAAAGCAAAATTCACCACCTTGAGCTAAAATTAGAGAAACTAATAAAATATCTTTAATTTTCTTATCCAATATTTTACCTAAACAAAATAAAACTAAAAATTTAGCGCCAATCAGCAGAACAACCATTTTTAATATCATGCTTAAATGATTATAAATAACATTAAAATCAATATTTGTTCCAACTGATATAAAAAACAATCCAAGTAACAACCCTTTAAATGGCTCAATATTAGCCTCTAACTCATGTTTATATTCACTTTCAGCTAAAACGACTCCTGCTATAAATGCGCCCATGGCTGGTGATAATCCAATATAATTCATCAATAAAGTAGTAGCAACTATTAATAAAAGAGCTAATGCGGTAAATGTTTCATGTAGCTTAGAAGAAGCAATAAATTTGAATACTGGGCGAATAACATAACGTCCACCATTAACAATCGCCAAAATAACTGCTAATATAACTAAAGCCTTGACTATAGCCGTAGACTCATTATGAGTTGTTATAGCATGTGGAGATATAGTTCCTAACAATGGAAAAATTGCAAGCATTGGAATCACAGCAATATCTTGAAAGAGTAAAATTGCAAACACTGTGTTACCCGTACTTAGCTTAATCCAACCCTTTTCTTGAAGCATTTGTAAAACTATTGCTGTAGATGATGCTGTAAAAATTAGCCCAATAGCTATTGCAGAAGCAGTATTCGCTCCATACAATTTAGCTATTAAAAAAATTACTAGCGTTGTAATTACAACTTGTAATCCGCCTACCATGAATAATGGTTTTCTCATTTCCCAAAGCATTGATGGTCTAAGCTCTAATCCAACAATAAATAACATCATTACAATACCAAATTCAGCAAAATGCATAACATGTGCTGTATTTACTGATACAAGATCTAATGCAAATGGCCCAATAATGACTCCTGCTATTAAATAACCCAGCACAGAACCAAAGCCTAATCGTAGTGCAACTGGCACGGTAATAACTGCTGCAGCTAAATAAACAAAAGCCTGAAAAAGAAATTGTGTAGTCCCCATGGTGTTTCCCATTAATTAAATTTTATTAAACCTATAGGTAATGAATTATTTGTGTGGATGCTTTTAGATGTATAACAAATACTTAGATAATTTATCCACTCTTTAGAATTTCCTATATATTTTACAATACATGCAATAATCTTTCTTTCCTCATTTTCCAATCTGGCATATAAGTTGCGATATAATTATAAAAATTATGATCATGATGATAATGAATTAAATGTGTAAGTTCATGAAAAACCACGTATTCAATTGCTGATGGATGTTTCTTCATCAATTCGAGATTAAGATTTATATATGCTTTTTTGGGATTACATGACCCCCAACGAGTTGTCATCTTACGAATCGTAATTTTATTTACTGGCTTATTCACTATTGTAATATATTTATCAATAAGATTTTTAAAGTATACCTCTGCTTTTTCTTTATACCATCTATCAATTAACTGCTGCTTTTTTTGCTCATCAGTTTTATCTTTTAAATTAACATATAATACTTCATCACTCAGCAAAATTGATTCTGTATCAGCTTGTGATATTTTTAGGCGATAACTTTGCCCTAAATAAGCAAAGCTTTCACCACTAACAAACTCTTTTTTTGAAGGTATAAATTTCTTAAAAAATTCTAACTGTTTAATAATCCAATCATGGCGCTTTTCTAATACTTTATCAATCTCATATTGTTTTATATTTATAGGTACAGTTAAAATAACCTCAAGAGTTGGCTTTACTTTGAGGGTAATATTTTTAACTGGTTTATAAATAATTTTTATCTCATCAAGCATAGTTATTTATTCCAATTGAGCGTATTTGTGTAATGATTTCTGTTGAATTATGAAATTTTATTGTAAGCTTTTTTTCTAATCCATAAAGAATGTCATCAATTTCTTGGTCTATATAATTTCTTACATCGTTATTATGTTGCCAATCAGGTTTTTTTGATACCTGTTTAAATATCTCATCAATTTGCAATACTGTATGGATAAAATCTTCTTTTGGTAATTCTATCATTATATTTTGTAAATTATCATACAAAGCTCGAGTAAATGCATTATTGGTTACTTCTATCGGGTACTGTTTATCATGGTCAGTTTTACTAGACGTTAATAATTCACGAATATCACGAGCATACTTTAATTTATCTTCTTCGCTTAGGCGACCGTCACGATATTCTTGTATAATCTGTTCAATTCTTTGTGAAAGCTTATCGTAAAAATTAGGATTTTGCTCACGTTTTTCTTGAATAGTTTTTGCTGTTGCATTTAAAATTGTATCAGCTTTAGCATTATCACCAACCAATCGTTCCAATTCTTTATCAAAATCTTCTTCAAAAATATTCACTAATTTAGTTAATTGACTGACTTCATTCGCACTAATAAAAATATCAAGCATTTTTTGCATTTCTTTTTCATATTTACCAAAATCAATTTTTTCATGATAACGAATTCTGATTGCTAAACGAAGTTCATAATAAAATTTCATCATTTGCTTGTATTGTTCTACTTCTTGTATAGTTAATATCTCATCATATTTATCACTTGATAAAGTTAGTTTCAAAGCACGTGCAAATTGTGAGAATAAATCGTAAAATCTCTTGCGTAAATCTTCATCAGCTAAAAATACCTGATAGCTTTCCTGATCTTTTTTATTAACTACTGGGTTAAATAAATCTTGTAAATGTGAATAGAATGTTTTTATCTTTGCAATTTCGGTTTTTACATCAATAACAGCATTAGTCAAATCTTCTTCATCAAAACCAGAGAATGCACTATATGAAGTTAGAGCTTTATCAAGATTGCCCAATAAACCACGATAATCAATAATAAATCCATACTCTTTACCATCATAAAGGCGATTAACCCGAGCAATAGCTTGTAGTAAATTATGTTCTTTTAACTCTTTGTCAATATACAATACCGCAGCACGAGGGGCATCAAAACCAGTTAGAAGTTTATCAACTACAATAAGTAGTTCTATTTCATCGCCATCAATAAACTCACCTTTTACAGAATCTAAAAAATCCTCTTCACTACCATAACGGCGTAATACTTTTCCCCAAGCATCAGCTACATAAAACTTGTTAGTCTCATCAACGTCCTCATGACCCTCACGCGTATCCGAAGCTGAAATTACAAATGCAGTTTTAATATTGCCATACATCTCAAATAGTTCATGATACTTAATTGCTTCATACTTACTACTTGTTGCAAGCATTGCTTTAAACCCAGTCCCCTGAAAATTTTTGGTGAAATGTTCGTTTATATCAAAAGCAATCATTTCTAAACGTCTTTCACTTGAGGCAACACGACTAAATCTTGCCCATCTTTGCTTTAAATCTGCTTTTTGTTCTATGTTTAAATTTAGAGAAATTCGATCAAAGCGACGATCTAATCCTGATTTATCGCTAATCCATTGATCAACTAATCGACCTTCATATAAAAGAGGTAGTACCGCTTTATCTTTCACCGCTTGATCGATTGTATAACTGTGAATCAAACCGCCAAATTTTATAATTGAGTTTTTTTCTTGTTTTAATAATGGTGTCCCAGTAAAACCAAGATAACAAGCTAATGGAAATATTTTCTTCATTGCTTTATGTAAATCACCACCTTGTGTACGATGTGATTCATCCACCAACACAAAAACATTTGGGTCTCTTATCACAATTTTTTCATTTTTCACCGTTTCAAATTTATGAATAAGGGTAGTAATTACGCTTACTCCTGATTGTAGTTTCTCAATTAAATCTTGTCCACTACTCGCTCGTGCTGCTTTTATTTCACTATTTAAAAATGTAGTATGAATCTGACTATCTAAATCTTTTCTATCAGTTACGACAATAATTCGTGAACTAATAATCTCTCTCTTCAATAGCTTAGTCAACATTGCCATAGTTAATGATTTACCACTACCTTGTGTGTGCCAAATTAAACCACCCGCACGACTACCATCATGAGCTATGTTCTGAATTTTATTAAAGATATCTTTAATCGCAAAATATTGTTGATAACGAGCAATTTTTTTCACTCTTTTATCAAATAAAACAAATGAATGTAATAGCTCCAAAACTCGGGCTTTATCAAATAAACTAAATACCGTATTATCTAATTTGCTAATCGTGCGATTTGATACCAAAGCAGATAATTGTTCAGAGTTATCCTCTTCCCACACGGCATAAAATTTAGCTGGTGTTTCAGCAGTTGCATATTTAGGATTAAAATTATTTCCAGCTAAAGTTAATTGGATATACTTAAATAAATGCGGTATTTCATCAATACTTTGATTACGTATCATTTGCGAAATACCTTGTTCAGCCCCAATACTTGATTTTTTTAGTTCAATTACAGCTATAGGAATACCATTGATAAACAAAACTAAATCTGGACGACGTGTTTTTTCTGATTCGGTAGTAATCTGACGGATAACAGAATACTCTTCAGTAAAATGAAAGACATTATTTTCAATATTATTAAAATCAATATAACGCAATGAAAAGCTTTTTTTATCACCAGAGTTTAGTTCTTCATCATAGCTTGTACCCAATACTAATTTATCACTAATTTTTTGATTAGCAATAGTTAAACCTTCATTTAGTGGTACATTTAACTCTTCAACTGCTCGTGATATATTTTTAGGTGTAAACTTATAATCAACACTCTTATATTCAAAAGAATTGATCTTTTGTAATTGTGAAAACAAAATATCTCTCAACACCACTTCATGTAATCTATTTTCCCGTAGCTTTACATTATCTTCACGGCTAATATAAATCCAACCCATAGCTTTTAGTAAATCAATTGTGTTTTGTTGGATTATTGATTCATTGGTGCTTGGTATCATTTTGTTTTCCCCATATTTTTTATTTTTAGTAGTTTTATTCTTCTAGTAATTCATACCAAAAGATAAATAATGTTAATTCTTTTAATTTTTTCTCATCTGTTTCTATAAATGGAAGTATTCTAGTAATAATAAACATCGCAATAATAGCAAATACAAAGAGTGGAGAAGTATGACTAAAATACATTAGATATACATCTCTACCTGACGATGGCATATAAGCAAATATCGATGTAAATATGGCACCAAATACTCCACTACAAAACGCTAAAAATACACCTGTGATAAGTAAATACCCGGGATTACTTAAAGCATCAAACCTCTTAATACTAATTTCTTGATTTAGTTTTTGTACCACTATATTTGCATCCACATATGAAATATTATAATTTTTTAGTAAAAATATATAATATAACCCTCGTAATCCAACCCAACTTCTAAATATACCTTTTAGTATAAAAACAATATATTTATAATCTTTAAAGTTTGGGATATTAAATATGCATTGTTGTGCAATATATTCCGTGAATTCTTGGTCAAGATTTAACTTTGTTGAGAAGTCCTTTATTGCAGCATAATAAATTACAAATTTATATAAAATATACCAAGCAACCATCACCAACATAAACTCTTTACCAGATAGATTAAATTTATTCCAAAAAATCAAGCACAAGGTTGGAATTATAAATCCCATAATTGGTAGTATGCGACAATACCAAGGGAGATCTCGAATTATGTTAATAATATTTGCTTGTTCATGTAACTGCTTAATCAATAAGTAGTTTTTTCGTACATTATTACTCATTTAACCTAAACCCAATCATTAAAATTTATAAATCTTTACTAAGTATTTTAACGCCAGACTTTTGCTGTTGTATAATCATAAAAAATGACATTTTTAGGTTTTTTCAAATTCTTCAGCTCCTCAATAAAATTATCAAATTCATTCACTGAAAATAATGAACTAACACCTATGTAAATATTTTTTACTTTACTATGTTTGATGGCTTCACGTATATGCTCATCATTTGTTTTTAGCAGCGTACCAAATACAACTAAATCTCCTCCTATATTAGAAAGACTTTTATAGCAATGATTTAAATAGGCATTATGAATAATTTTTGCTTTCTTTTGCTGACTTGTACCCTCAGACACAAATATTGGGTAAATTTCTTGATTAATATTTTCTAAAGTTTGATCTTTTAGTGGTTTGGATGTTCTTGAGTATGTTTGTTTAATAATTTCATATTTTTTATCAAAAAGATGAAGTGCACCATGTAAAAAATGAATTGTTGCAGGAGTTGAATCATTTGCATATATTACATATTGATCAGTTATATCATCTGAATTATTAAATCCATCACTAAATTTTAATTTGTGTTTCTGTATAACTCCAGTTTCTATAAAATTTTGTAATTTAATATATGCCCAGTAAAGCAGTAAATCATAATTAAGTGTGTATGTTTTATCATAATTATTTATGAAATTCGCACAGCATAGAAACTCTTCATCAGAAATCTCAGTTATTTTCTCTGGATGATTATTTGTAATAATTGATACTAAGTGCCTTTTTAACTTATTCGCATCTTCGACAATTAAACCCTCATCCTCTGGTGTAATTGCATTGTATTTTCTAGTTACCTTTGTTGCGGTTTCTAATAAATTCACTACTGTTTCAAAATCTTTTGTTTCAAATTCTTGAAATATTTCATATATTGGTGTGCCAACTTGAATAAGGTTATCTTTTATTGCACTATCTAAAAGACTGGTAAATGAAAAACGATCTTTATTATAAGACATACTAAAGCCATTTCCTAATAACAATGATCTTTTATCATTACCAGAGAGTTGTAGAACTTCATCATAAGTTAATAATTTAGTCATGTTTCCCCATTCATATAATATTAAATTTAAAATAATTTTAGTATAATGCTCTAACATGTCCGGTTAGAAGTTTTTGCATTAATGATTGCTTTTGAAGTTTTAATTGTTCTAATACCTCCGTTTGTTTGATTATTTCATCATCAATACTAGTTAGGAAATCTGCGATTCTGGTTTGCTCTTCATTATATGGTATATTTATACTAATAGCTTTCAAGTTATCATTATATAATCTAGCTATGGTTGTATCTTCAGTATTCCATTTGATCATTTTATAGTAGAAGTATAGCAGTCTGTTTTGTATCAATTCTTCATTGTTACTTACCCAAACAATGTTAGAGTCTTGGAAATATGACGGCTTACCATTATAAACTACAGTTCTTCCAATTGTCCCAGAAGCAGAGATTAAAATATCACCAACTTTTGGAAATGAATATTGTGTTATATTTTTCTGATACAGCTCTTTGGTTATATACGCGTCTGCTTTCCCACCAAATGTGCCAATCTTAAAAAAAGGTATTTCACCAATTGGTAAAGTTTCGTCTTTTAATACCCTTTTACACATTGAAACTTTACCAACATCACCAAGTTTTTTAGTTTGCCAAGCAGGATAATCATTACCGTCATCATCTTTGAAGCGAATTTTCTGGCTAAAAATCTGCTGCATGATACCTTTTTTGAAAATTTGCTTTTCATTAATTAATTGTTTTTGTTTTGTAATCGCATCATCCCAAGTTGATAATATTGCCGCAATTTTCTCTTGTTCTTTTATTGGGGGAATTGGTATTTCTAAATTTGATAAATTAGCTTTCGAAATACCTAAAACTGATATACCTGTGGCGATTTTTTTTATCTTTTTAGCAACTATTTCATTATAAAGCAAGTATCCCTTATAACCATCTACAAAAGTATTGCTTTTATCTCTTAATAAAAAGGTATGTAACCCTGAGACAGCTTTTGATGTTAAATTTTTAATTTCTGCACTTTTACCAATATCTGCATAATCTTCAGAAACATCTGCAATAACCAAATCACCATTTTGAACAAACATAACTTCATTTGGTAATTTAGATAATTCTATCTTAGGTAATTCAAATACCCCAAAATCTATATAAAACTTGTGGTGTAAATGAATATCTCCATAGTGAATATAACTTATTTCACCAGTTTCACTTAATTCACTTCTTGAATTAGAGTATGTTTTTACAAAATTAAATTTTTCTTGTATAGGTGCAACTTCCCAACCATCTGGAATAATCCCAACTTTTGTTTGCTTATATCCTTGTGGTACCTGTGTCATTATTTAATTTCTCCTAATTACATAATTGCATTTATTATTAAATACAAATTTTAGTTGGAAATAACTCGATATTTTTTCTCATATTTAATATTTTGGATCATTTCGGTGACTTCAACTAAATGATCTTATCGACTCTTGTTTGGGGTCACAAACTGTGACCTCAAGATCATGATTCTTAATTATTTTGATGATAACTCATTTTGCAATATCATAAATTTCACATAAATAATATATTAATCATTGAAGAACTTATTTTTAATAATCCCATGATTAGACCATTTTTCCTAAATGGCGAAAATGGTAAGAGTTCATGCCTTATTACTTGCTAGTTAAGTATAAATATTTTGCCTTGTGAGGTTAATAAATTATCTTATAATAACCATTTTCGTGACCTCACGAAAATGGTCTGAGCAGCTCATCATTCCTACTTACATTAATTTCTTTGCAACCTGCTCCAATTCAGCCATATCATCAGCATTAGCTTGTTGTAGTTCTTGATCTTGACGATTTTTATCAAATAAATCATAGCGTTCTTCGGCTAATTGTTTAGCTATGCTGGCTCTTACTTTTCCTGCATGGGTTAGTAGCTCACGATCATTGAAACTTAAAAATGCATCAAGTTTTTGTTCCCATTCTGCCATAGAGATAGTTTTGCGTTTCTTTGCTTGGTCCTCAGCATAATCTAAGTACATAGTTACTATTCGATTTAGTTCATTAACTTCTTCTTGTGAAAGATAATTTTTAGCTGTATCAACATCAATCTTTCTAACTTTTGAACCAACCCAAGAAGTTAATCCCATATTAGGTAGCTCTGGATTACTACGACCAGTAATAATTTCAGCAGCAGTATGTCCAGTTACAGCCCAAAGCATTTTATTTTGGACTTTTTTAAAAAATAACTTAGCTTGATCGCTATCTTTTGCGTAGTCAATAGCTGTAGTGTAGAGTTCTTTAATTTTCTGGTAGAAACGTTTTTCTGAAGCTCTGATTTCACGAATGCGTGCTAACCATTCATCAAAGTAGTCTTTGCCAAATGGTTGATTTGGTTTTTTAAGCCTTTCATCATCCATAGCAAATCCTTTAATAATATACTCTTTAAGTATATTGGTAGCCCAAATTCTAAAATAAGTCGCGCTGATGCTATTAACTCGGTATCCTATAGAAATAATAGCATCAAGATTGTAATGCTTGGTTTTATATTTTTTGTCATCAGCAGCAGTTGTCAAGAAATCCTTGACAACTGAACTTTCATCCAGCTCACCACATTCAAATATATTTTTTATATGTAGACTAATATTCTGCTTTGTGGTGTCAAATAACTCAGCAATCTTATGTTGTGAAAGCCAAATATTCTCATTTTCTAGTAAGACTTCTAATTTTATATCGTTATTTGGAGTTTTATACAGAATAATTTCACTCATCTTATAACCCCAACTCTTTGAGATATCCATTCATCTTAACTTTGATTTCTGATAGCTCAGTTTCTAACCTTGCAATATTAGTTTTAGTCGCTTCTAAATCAATCTGAGTCTCTTCTTCAAAAGTATCCACATAACGTGGAATATTTAAATTGTATTCATTTTCTTGAATTTCTTCGAGAGTTGAAACATGCGCATATTTTTCAACTTCTTGACGATTATGATAAGTATCTAATATTTTATTAAGATGTGCATCAGTTAAATTATTTTGGTTCTTATTTTTATCGAATTCTCGGCTAGCATCAATAAATACTATATCTTTATGCTGACGGTTTTTCTTGAAAATAAGAATGCACGCAGGTATCCCTGTGCCAAAAAATAAATTAGATGGTAAACCAATAATAGCATCAAGTAAGTTTTCATCAATAAGTTTTTGGCGAATTTTACCTTCGCTTGACCCACGGAATAATACACCATGTGGTAAAACTACTCCCATGCGACCATTTTCATTCAGACTTTGAATCATATGAATTACAAAAGCATAATCACCTTTACTTTTAGGTGGAATTGTAAAGTTACTAAAACGTTTAAATACATCATCTGGAGCATTCTCAGCACCCCATTTATCTAAACTAAATGGTGGATTAGCTACAATTACATCAAACTTCATTAGATGATTTTCTTCTAAGTGTAGTGGATTACCAATCGTATCTCCCCACGCAATTTTGGCATCATTTATCTCATGCAAATACATATTCATACGGCATAATGAATGTGTTTGTCCATTCTTTTCCTGTCCATAAATTGCAAAATTGCTATTACCAACTTCTTTGGCAGCCTTGATTAGTAATGAGCCAGAACCACAGGTTGGATCATAAATTCTGTCACCTTCTTTGGCTGCAACCAATTTTGCTAACAATGTAGATACTTCACTTGGCGTGAAGAACTCACCACCTTTTTTACCAGCATCACTAGCAAAATGTGCAATCAAATATTCATAGCTATTGCCAATAATATCAACACTATCAAGATGTGAAGGTCTTAAATCCAATCGAATATTACTAAAATCTTCCAATAGGTTTTTTAATACCATGTTACGTTCTTTGGTGTCACCCAGCATTTGACGGCTATTAAAATCAACATTTCTAAAAATACCTTCAAGCTTCTCAATATTGTCTTCTTCAATTCTAGCTAAAGCTTTATTAATAATTTCGCCAAGATTATTAGCTTCTTTATTTCTCAATAAATATTCAAAAGTACAAGTGTCATCAAGAATAAATTTCTCACGTTCTAATGCACGCTTTATACGTTCTTTATCTCCTTCATATTTTGTACTTATTTGCTCTAATTTTTCTTTATAAAAATCTGAAAGGTATTTAACAAATAGCATACTTAATACATAATCTTTATATTGTGAACTATCCATCGTTCCACGAAATGTATCGCAAGCTTTCCATACTACATTATTAATAATATCTTGAGTTGTTTTCATTTATATATCCTTGTCTTTATTTAATAAGTATTTCAAAAATATCAGTTTTGAGTTTATTTTTTTCGTTAATTAAATCTTGTAATAAGTTAATTTCTTGGTTAGCATTTTCTAAATAAGCAACTATCTTTTGTTGTTTTTCTATAGGTAA
The DNA here is from genome assembly GCA_028693355.1 of Burkholderiales bacterium. GTDB lineage: Bacteria > Pseudomonadota > Gammaproteobacteria > Burkholderiales > UBA11063 > Aquella. The sequence continues at coordinate 31,969 of JAQUVM010000009.1, read as the reverse complement.
TAACTTTATCTCAAGCTCCAGAAAATCACTTTTCTTTGCCATTGATACCGATGTACCTTGAAGATTTTTAACTAATTGGTTTTCAACATGTTGTGAATTTAGATAATATGATAAATACTTACTATCTAATATATTAGGATACACATTCGTCACAATTGCCATAAGTGATGATACTACCAACCCTGTGTTATTACTATTTATGTGTATCGCACTATTAGGCGATCTTAAGCGAATAATTACATCATTTTCTTTTGTAAAATACTGTGCACCAATTTCAGAGTCGGCGGTGAAAGTCTCATATGGTAAGTTGTCAACACTATTTATACTCGTAAATGATTTTAGAGTTAATGATTTATATTCAAATTGTTCTTCACTTATTAGTGTAGCTTTCTTACGCTCTAATGGTAACCCAATCCTGATATCTACCAATTCTTTCAGTTTAATTTTTTGTTGTATATTCATTTTTACCTCACTTGGAGATATTATATCATAAGCATTGTTGTAATGTAAAAATAATACATTTTATTTTGATAATTATATTATTGATAAATTTAACATAGTATATATAACATGCAATATGAATACTGGCAGAATTTAGTATTTAGATTGATTTACGAAATTAATATAACTAAAATTAAGAAAAGAGCTCTCATAATATATTTACAAAATATATAAATATTAGAGAGCTCTTTGTTAGAAATTGTTTAGTGATTACTTAGCTCTATCAGGAATCACCCCACATACCATACGGCTGCCACCACCACCTAATGGTGCTGGGACATCAGAATAATTGTCGCCACCATGATGAATCATTAAGCTATGCCCTAAAATATCTTTAACTTTTAATTTTGGTGCAACTACTGGTGCTGCAATTGTGCCATCTGCATTGATATAAATTGCAGGTAAATCACCTAAATGACCATCATCACTATATGGACCATAATGATGCTTAGTTTTTTTAGGATCTAAATGACTACCTGCTGCCATTCCAGCGCTTTCACATGATGGATTTTCATGGACATGGAATCCATGCACACCATCTGTCATTGCAGGAGTTAAATTATTTAAATTAAATGTAAATTCAACTCCATACTTAGTATCTGTTGCCGTTACATTACCCACGTTAGTTTGTGATTCATTAGTTAGCGACATTGGAATAGTAACTGTTTTTGCATATGCCGTAGCAGCAAATATCACACTTAAACATATAAGTAATTTTTTCATAATCAGATCCTTTATAAAATAAATAAATTCTGGATTTATCTTTTAGCTAACCTAAAAAATTATCCTATGTTAGAGAATCATTAATATTTATGCTATTTTCTAGCTATATTTATTGGAATTATTATATCTTAAATTAGTGGCAAAAATCTTATATAGTGTAACAGCATAACATATTTATTTAAATAGACTTAATTGTACTCTAGCTAACTTAGTAAGTCTCATTATTATTACCTACAATAGCATTTACATTGCAAAGCAGATAACTATTAAATAAATATTAATTTTACTTGTGTTACAATCCCGCCCCGGAATTCAGTTAATGCGTGATTCGGATAAATAAAATAAGGTATAGTTTAATTTTTGTGTTTTTAGGTGGAAAATAAAGTAGATTATGTATAATAAAAATATTAGAATATGCACATTACTTGGTGTGCTAGTATCGTTGTCATCATGTAATAGTAATAGTGGTGGAAATAATAATTTAGAAACAAGTACAAAGAGTAATTTAGGAGTGGCTTCGCAGGCTTATTTTCCTGCAGTAAAATGCTTAATACATGGTGGAGCTGGATATTTAAGATTAGATGTTCCCTCAGATATAGCTAAAGATACGTCAACACAGTTAAAAGCAGAATTAATTTGTCTAGACCATGTTAAATTTGATGTTACTAAATCAGGCACTTGGGGAGAAAAAGACGACTCTATTGCTAAAGTATCAAAAACAGGTATAATGACAACTCATAAAGAAGGCAACACAAAAATTGTGTACTTCGATCGTTTGTTAAATCACTCTGTAATGGCAGATGTACATGTAAATCATGCAGAAGTTAAAGAATTATCAATATCTAGTGGCAGTATTAATTACGTTGCTGGTGAATTAGCTAAACTTCAAGTATATGCAAGTTTTACTGATGGTGAAAAAGGTCGCTATATTGATTCTTCTTTAATCAAATGGACCTCTAGTAATAATAATGTTGCAAACGTTGATAAAGAAGGCTCTTTACATTTAAACACAGCAGGAAATGCAATAATTTATGCTGAATATAAAAATAAAACTTCACAATTATCAGTTACAGTAGAACAATCTCCAATTAAAGAAATACACATTTCTACAAAAGATTTAGCACTTGATGCTTTAATTACAAATGAAGTTCAAATTAATGCTGAAGCTACATTAGGAAATAAAGAACACTTAGATCTGGATAACAACTTGTTAGAATGCAGTTCATCAAATCCTAAATTATTAAAGTTTAGTGAATCACAAAATTGCTTACTTGAAGTAGTAGATCATAAAAAAACTGGTAGTGCTGAAATTATGGTTAAGTATAAAAACTTTACTGATAAGCAAACAATCAAAGTTACTACAGATAACATTTCTGATATAAAAGCAGAATTAAATACTGATGGATTATTACCTAATACATCAAGAGAATATAAAATTTATGCAATTCATAAGTCTATACTCGGCAAAGAAACCGTTTATAATGTAACTAATAATTTAGATATTACTAGTAGCGATGACAGTATTATTTCAGTACAAAATAATGCTATTCACACGCATAAAGCTGGCCATGCAACACTTTCTACAGAGTTTGGCGAAGGTAAAGATGCTAAATCTTATTCTATGCCAATTATAGTGGGCACAATAGATGTTCAAGCCCCTGATGATATGCATAGTGGATCAGATGCAACAGTAAAAGTTAGAACTATCGATGCAAAAAATATAGCTCATGATGTTACAGCTCAAGCAGTTATAACATCAAGTAATAATAGTGTATTGAGTGTTATCAATAATAAACTAATTGCGCAAAATGAAGGAGAAGCAAAATTAAAAGTTTCTCTTCCTAGTGGTGAATTTGTTGAAAAAGGAATAAAAGTAACGCCTGCACTTATTAAATCAATAGAAATCTCCGATTTACCAGATACTATTCGTGTTGGTGATACTAAAGAATTACACTTACAAGCAACTTATTCAGATAATAAGACATCTCAAGTTTCAGATAAAGAACACGTAAATTGGAGCATTTCACCAGCAGATATTATGTCAATCTCTAGTAATGGCGTAATTACTCCTAAGCAAGTAGGCGTTGCAAAAGTTAATGTTGATTATAAAGGTTATAAAGCAACAGCATCAATTAATATCGATGCAGCTGAAGTTACTGGTATGGACATTGATCAAAAAGAACTAGACTTGGTTGGCTTAATTGGTGATTCAAAACAAATATCAGCAGCACTAACCTACTCGGATGGTGGCAGAGAAACTTTGGATAACGATAAATTAAAATGTACTACGTCAAACTCAAGCATTGCTAAAATATCTGGAGAGTGTAATATAACAGCTGTTAATCCAGGCAATGCCATAGTTACAGTTACTTATGATAAATATACGCATAATGTACCAGTAAAAGTTGGAACTGGTCAAATAAGTTCGCTTATATTAAACGTAGATACGGATAACTTATTAGAAGATCAAGCTCGCCCTTACAAAATAGATGCCACTATTAATGGCAATAAATATGACGTTACTAATTCATTAGTTGTGAATTCTTCTAATCCTAATGTATTAAGAGTTGATTCTGCTAATAATAGATTAATTTCAGAAATTCAAGGACAATCTACAATTAGTATTATTTATGGTGGTAAAACATATGCTAGTAAAGTTGTAACTGTTTCACGTGGTATCTCAAAAATTTCAATACAACTAGTTGACATTAATACGCTGAAAGAAGTTGCTTGGACAAATTTAATGCCACATAAAAAGTATAACATTAAAACTACTTGTTCTTGGAACAAGTATGCAAAGACTGATTATGGGTGCCCTGTTGATTTGAAAGTTACATTTGGTAGTGGCTCTATTGAAAAGGACTCTGTAACAAATGTAATTTATTTTACTCCATTATTAGCTGGTGATTTCGTTATATCTAATCCATTAACAAATCTAAACCAAAATGGTAATACAGCTGCGATTAGAAATCCTGATTATGAAACTAATGCTGGTAGTTTTAGTCAACCTTTCAAATTGATGAATATCTCAGATGAGTTTGCTGGTACTAACTATAATATGAGAGATCCAAAAGATACTGATGCGAGGCAGCACACTAAATCAATTGCAATGAATAATGAAGCATTGGAGAAACAAGGTAGATACAATATCATTAATGCTTTAACGGCACGTGGTGAGGGTACTACATCTTACGCTATTCGTTGGTATGAAGTTAGCTTATCACAGGCAGGAAACCGCCCTCTTCCTATAGTATATCCAATTTATACAAATGGTAAGAAATATCTATGTTATACAGGAAATAGTGGAATATGGAAAAAAGATAATAAATTCTCTACAGCAGCTTTTTCTGCTACTGCTAATTCAAGTAGTGTTATCCCAACTGCTAAATGTGTAAACTTGGATAATGATAATGATGTACGTATTGGCAGCGATTGGAATGTATATCATAACTCTGACTCAATAAGAACATGTTGGAATCAAAATTGTAAATAGGCTAATATAAAAGGCATTGATTAAAATCAATGCCTTTTATCTTTAATAATCTCACTTAGAAATTATGCACCATTACGATCAAGTAAATGCAATTTTTCTTTTACAGTTTCCCACTCACCCGCATCAGCTGGAGAAGGCTTTTTAGCGGTAATTGGCTTCCAATTTGGGTGAACCGCCAATTCAGCATTTAAAGCAATAAAAACTTTTTGATCATCAGGTACTTCATCCTCTGCAAAAATTGCTTCGACTGGGCACTCTGCAACACATAATGTGCAGTCAATACACTCATCAGGATCAATAACTAAAAAGTTAGGACCTTCCCGAAAACAATCAACAGGACATACATCAACGCAATCTGTATGTTTACATTTGATGCATGATTCAGTAATCACATAAGCCATAAAAACACCTTATACTCTTTCTACAGCCAGAGCAACACCCATACCGCCACCGATACATAGCGTAGCCAAGCCTTTTTTTGCATCACGGCGCTTCATTTCATGTAATAAATCCACGAAAATACGGCAACCAGATGCACCTAATGGATGTCCAATAGAAATTGCACCGCCATTTACATTAACTTTACTAACATCCCAACCTAGCTCTTTGTTTACACCAAGTGCTTGGGCTGCAAATGCTTCATTTGCTTCCACTAAATCTAAATCATTTAATGACCAACCTGCTTTTGCTAATGTTTTTTTAGTAGCATGAACAGGACCAAGTCCCATAGTTTCAGGCTCTAAACCAGCATCACTACTTGCTACAAAATATGCAAGAGGAGTCAAACCAAGTTCTTTTGCTTTAGCTTCTGACATAAGCATAACTGCTGCTGCACCATCATTTAAACCAGATGCATTACCAGCTGTAACACTTCCTTCTTTTTTAAATGCAGGTTTTAGTTTTGCTAATCCATCCGCAGTAACACCGGCTTTGATAAATTCGTCTTTAGCAAAGACAATAGGATCACCTTTTCTTTGAGGAATAGAAATTGGTACTATTTGAGTATCAAATTTACCAGCATTTTGTGCTGCTTCTGCTTTATTTTGTGAAGCTGCTGCAAATGCATCTTGTTCTTCACGAGAAATACTTAACTTTTCAGCAATATTTTCTGCCGTCATACCCATATGAAATTTATTGTATACATCAGTTAAAGCATCACTAACCATAGAATCAACCATAGATGCATTACCCATTTTGAAACCATCACGCATACCTGGTACAAAATGAGGTGCTAATGACATGTTTTCTTGTCCACCAGCAATTACAATCTCAGCATCGCCAGATTTAATAGCTTGTGCTGCTAATGCAACTGCTTTTAAACCAGACCCGCAAACTTGGTTAATTGTTAATGCAGGAGTTTCTTTTGGTAAACCACCTTTAAATACTGATTGACGTGCAGGGTTTTGTCCACTCCCAGCTTGTAATACTTGCCCTAAGATAACTTCACTAACTTGCTCTGGCTTTACACCAGTTTCTTCAAGCAATGCTTTTATTACAGCGCCGCCTAAATCAGGAGCTGGAACTTTTGATAATGTACCTAAGAAATTACCTACAGCAGTACGTTTCGCTGCCACTACTACAACTTTAGTCATAATTCCACCTTTTTTACAAAATTTATCAACAACTTAATCTAAAAATTATATTTACTAATTTAATTATACTCGAAATATTTGAATTGTAGGCTAGGCTGACTTTAAAAAATGCAACGAAATGTACATTTGGTACATGAGGAGCATTTTTTGAAGTATAACAACGCCTACGATTCAAAGATAAAGAGTATATTAAATTAGAGATGCTTCGACAATAGACAATCCCTTAGCCTTAACATACTCACCAGGAGCCACACAAATTACTGGAAAATCTTTATTTCCAGCTGTTGCTGGAGCTTTTACCTGCTTACCAGAATACTGGGCTAACCAAGCATTATAATCTTTCCACCAGCTTCCAGGCATTGAAGTAGAACCAGTAAACCATTCTTGTTCACTTGCTGGCAATGCATCATTTACCCAGTAATTACGTTTATCAGTTACAACTGGATTTACTACACCTGCTGTATGCCCTGATGCACCTAGTACAAATTTCACTTGCGCATTTTTTAATAATTGTGTTGATTTATATGCTGAATTCCAAGGCACAATATGATCTTTTTGTGCAGCAAATAAATATACAGGATAATCAATTTTGCTTAAATCAAGTTTTACACCATCAACAACAAACTCACCTTTGGCAAATTTATTTTTATTATATAAATTATCAATATAAAATTGGTGCATTGGCACTGGTAAATCAACAGCATCATTATTCCAGAATAATAAATCAAATGCTGGAGGTGTCTTACCTAATAAATAATTATTTACCCAATAATTCCATATTAAATCATTAGGACGTAAAGAAGAGAAAGTTTGAGCAATGATACGACCAGCCATAATTCCGCCATCTTTTTTAAGCTGCCCAACTTTTTCCATATCTTTATTTAAGTATAATTTGATTTCACCTGGATCTTCATAATCTAATAATGAAGTTAAATGCGTCATTGTATTGATATAGTCTAAATTACGATCTTTTAGTAATAGTGCAGCGGTTGTTAAAATTGCACCACCAACACAATATCCTAATACATTAATTTTATCTTTTTTGCTGATACTGCGAACTGTTTCAATCGAATCAATCACACCAATATTTACATATTCTTCCCAACGATATTTCTTCAAAGCAGCATCAGCTGATTTCCATGAAACTAAAAATACTGTATAGCCTTGATCAACATAATATTTAACTAATGAATTACTTTGCTGTAAATCTAAAATATAGTATTTATTTATACAAGGAGGAACGATTAATAATGGTGTTTCATAAACTTTTTCTGTAGTTGGTTTATATTGAATCAATTCTACTAAAGAATTACGATAAATCACCGAACCTTCAGTTGCAGCCAAATTAACTCCAACTTCATATAATGATTCATCAGTCATTGACATATAGCCATTTTGTGAATCTTGCAATAAATTTTGCATGCCATCACTAAATGATTTACCTTTAGTATCAATAAATGCTTTGATAACTTCTGGATTTGTTAGTGGGAAATTACTTGGTGCTATCGCTGCTAGGTATTGTTGAATAAAAAATGTAAATTTTTCTTTTTCTTCATCGCTTAAACCAGCTTGTCCAACAATGTTTAATAAATGTTTACTAAAACTCTCATAACTTTGTTTTAAATAGGAGAAAAATGGATTATTATCCCAACCTTCATCACTAAAACGTTTGTCAGATACTTTTTTATCTTCTGTTGAACCTTCTTTTTTATTTGCAATTTGTGACCAAATTTGTAATTGCTCTTGATAAAAGCTATTTTGAGCGTCTAAGAAACCTTTTGTATTAGAGAAAAATCCTTGAAATGCATTAAATGCAGAATTTTCAGGATTTTGTGCAAAATTAGCAGTTCCCGTTAAACCATCTAACCATTTCTTATTTGCTTCTGCTAAATTAGCAAAAAATTCGTCAAATTTTGGAGGCTGACTAAACATAGTTATATCCTTTAAGAAAATTTTCACTTATTATTATAATTACTCTATTTTACCACTACCATTTACATCATAATGATTATTTTTAATTAAATTATATAACTAAACCGCAAGCCATTACTTTTTATTCAGGCACCAAAAAGCAATGATTGAATTGTATAGGGTATTTTCTTATACCAGAGGTTTGTATCACATACATTTTCAAATTCTAAGTTTTGTATAATGAGCTCAGGATATCGCTAAAATTACAGATGCAGAAGAATAGATTCTGAGACGTTTAACATATCATGTTGAATATAGCATTATCTTAATTACCTTGTTGGATAACTTTCTCACCCCATTCCTTTAGCAAAAAAATAATGGGCTCTAGTTCCTGTCCAAAGTTAGTTAATTTATAATCAACATGCGGAGGTACCTTTGGGTAAACTGTGCGAATTATTATATTATCTGCTTCAAGCTCTCTAAGTTGTAATGTCATCATCCTTTGAGTAACGTCTGGGATCAAACGTCTTAATTCATTGAATCTTTTTGTTCCAGATAATAAATGGAATAGAATTACTCTTTTCCATTTATTGCCAATAACATCCAATGCTGCTTCAACTGGGCAACCATCATTACAATTTTTACGACGACTAGGTCGCATAATCCTCTCCAATCTTATATTGAATAACAATAAAGGATTTACTGCCTAAAACCCTGTTAGAACAATTTTCCCTATGCTTTGGCCTTTTTCCAAAACTTCATGCGCTTGACGTAAATTTTCAGCATTTATTGGAGTCAAAATCTCATTAACAGTTGGAGTAATTATTTGTTTCTGCACAAGCTTACTAATGTTATTCAAAATATTTTGCTGCTCAATCATATCAGAAGTTTTATACATAGCACGAGTAAACATAAATTCTTGAAGCAAAGCAGCGCTTTTAGTTTTTAACGGAGTAATATCCAGTTCACCAGTCTTAGTTTCAACGATGGAGCAAATTTTACCAAAAGGAACTATTAGTTCTCCACAAGCTTTAATATGATCACTAATATTACTATAAACCAGAATATAATCTACGAACTCATAACCTAAATTACGAACTTGACTAACTATATCTTCTCGATGATTAATTATATAATCAGCACCCTGCTTTCTACACCATTCAATACTCTCTGGACGTGAAGCTGTAACAATGACTTTAAGTTTTGTTAGATGTTTAGCCAGCTGGGTTGTAATAGAGCCAACCCCGCCTGCGCCATTGATGATTAGCAAGGTTTTTTCCTTATCTTTCTCAACTTGAAGTCTTTCAAATAATGATTCCCATGCAGTTAGTGAGGTAAGTGGTAATGAAGCTGCTTGCACAAAGGATAAATTATCTGGCATATGACCTACAATTCGTGAATCAACAAGATGATATTCACTGTTAGCTCCTGGACGGGTTATATCACCAGCATAAAAAACTTTATCTCCGGCTTTAAAAGATGGATTAGCACTTGCAATTACGATACCAGATACATCCCATCCTAGTAATTTTGGAGTAGCACTTGCTTCTGGCAAAATACTAAGCCTAACCTTATAATCAACAGGATTAACTGCAATAGCCTCAACTTTAACTAATAGATCATTTTCACTATTAAGCTCCGGTTTAGGTAGTTCAAGATTGATTAAAGACGCAGCATCTGTAATTGCTAATGATTTATAAAGCCCTACTGCTTTCATAATTATTCTTTCTTTATATGATTTTATAGAAAGGCTATTCTAGCAGCTAAATTATAAATTAGCAAGAATGTACAACTTTAATACTAGGTTACAAAAACTATACCATTAGGATGCTTATTTAACCATATTTGCTTTTGATTTTATCCTAAAAATTTAGGAATTAGGTAATGATAAGAAATAATTATATTAATATACTTAGTCTAAGCTAAAATCAATACGAAAACCTCTGAAGAGATGACTATGAAACACATATTTAATCTATAATAATTGTAACTGGACCGTCATTTATTAAAGAAACTTTCATATCAGCCCCAAAGATACCGCATTCTACATGAATATTTAACTTATTTAACTCCAATTTCATTTCTTCATAGAGTAAATTAGCTAATTCAGGCTTTGCTGCGGAAATAAATGATGGGCGATTGCCTTTTGATGCATCACCATATAATGTAAATTGAGATATTAATAATATTTTACCCATGACATCTTGAATAGAAAGATTCATTTTGTCATTCTCGTCGTTAAATATACGTAGCTTAGTTAATTTTTTAGCTCCAGCTCGTATAGTGTCTACAGTATCATCATGAGTGATTCCAATCAAAACCATTAAACCATGCGCAATAGTTCCAACTACTTCATTATTAACTGCTACTGAGGCACTTAATACTCTTTGAACAACCATTCTCATAAGTTACTTCTTACCATTAATTAATTTTTTTGTTGCTTTATCTGCTAGCTTTAATTGATTTGCACCTCTTGTAATATTAAATATACTTACACCAACTTTCTGTGCAATTTCTCTTTGGGTTAACTCCTCAGAGCTTAGTTCTATTAATATCTGATATCGTGCCGCGATTTTTTCTACTTCAGATCGAGTCAATACTAATTCAAGAAATTTTTTCAACTCTTTTGAGTCATTAAATGAATTGCAATTGTCAATAAATGCTTGCCAGTTTTGTGATTGTTTCATTTTATTTGAATGGTAATGTTTAAACTTCCTCTATTGTACTACTATAAGGAAATTATCTAGACAAAAAAATAGCAGCCATAAGAGGCTGCTCAATTTAGGGGAAATTATGTTTATTCTTTTGTTGTCTTCTTAAACATGTCGGTATTATATCTTACAAATATAAAAAATGCAATTAATTCGAAAAAAGAATTTGTTTTATGCCAACTTCAACCGTTGTACTCACTATGCAATTTCGCCATAATATGTTGCGATACATAAGCATTATTGCGGAAATATGAATCAATTAATGTACCCTCTAGTCTAAAACCGACATTCTTATACAACTCATATGCGCGATTATTATCCACAAAAACATCTAGCCATAAACGATGAATTTTTAACTCTTCAAACGCTATTTTTTGTATTTTCTGTAAAACGCTACGTCCAATACCGATACCTTTTTTAGTAATTACAATACGTCTAAGATTAACCGAGCGACTAATATCTTGCACATTATCTAATATTATATAGCCATAAAATTCATTATTATCATTACAAATAATATAATGAAGTATATTTAAGTTTTGTAAAGAAGTTTTATGTTCATCATAACTCCATTGATAAACATAACAAGAATTATCTGGATGATTTTCAGCATTCAATACATTTTCTAAATCTTCTATTGTTGTTTTTCTAAGAGTTACTTCCATATTCATAACTTTCTTCAAAGACCACATAAAATACGAGTGTTGGATTTTATCACACCGCAAAATCTAAATCAAGTGCACCCATATCAATCTGATTTTATTATATATTTATCTACAATCTCTAGCTTGCAGAATCATTTATTATATTAAACAATCAAAATACATACACATTACCTTTGACTCAGGAGTAGAATTCAAGTAGCGCACAACAAAAAATATAAATCATATGCGCTATATAAATTAATATTTGAGGAGCCACTATCATGAAACAAATTCTAGGAGTATTATTAGCAGTAATTTATACTAATTCCAATGCAACTATAAGTATAATAGAAAAATGTTCTATACAATCTTTGGATGCTATGTTAGTTAATCTCATTGCAATAAACTCTAAAAATCTTGCTAATGATAGTGGTTATATTAATTCTAACGACCTCTATCAATCTCAAAAAACATCAAAACCACCAATCAAAGCAAATTAAAAACATTTTAGAGTTAACCATAATAAGTTAAAACTTAAATACGCTAATCTAATTATTCTAATATGACTCTTATATTTATATATAAATACCATTAAATTTTAATTAATATATGAAAGGATAGCATTTATGAAATTGCTAAAACATCTTATAAACTTTGTTACGGTTGCGGCTGTAGCTGCCAGCGTATCTGCGTGTGTCGGAGATAATACTACGTCTACAAAAACACAGCAAGTTATGTCTGTAAATAATTCCCAAACCAACTCTAATATAATAACTAAAGCAGATTTAAAAATAATATTTTATGATATGAATAATGGTCATGGATACTCTGGTAATCTTGGTGGTGTATCTGGAGCTGATAACTTATGTCAAATAGCAGCTCAAAATCAAGAATGGCATCCAAATTTACCGCAACAAGCTAAATGGAAAGCTCTAATCGCAGCAAAAGGAGTTAGAGAGCCAAGCTCAATGGATAAAATAGCATTAGATTGGGTATTACAACCAGGTGTTACATATATGAATGAGTCCCTTGAAATTTTTGGCCCAGCTACAGAGTTTGGTATATTAGAATACCCATCTCCAGTATCTATATATAGAGGAAACTCGATTAGTTCAGAAATTAATAATGAAGCATGGACAGGAATTCATGTAGCTTATAAAACTAAAGAAACCCCTTATTATAAAAAATATCCAGAAGGCATCTTAAACCAAGATAAATGGAGTGCATCTGAACATAATTGCGACTCATGGACTTCTAATAAAGAATTTGAAGTAACAGGTAAATTTGAACCATATAATGCATTTGGCGGAAGCGGAAGAATGTCCCAATATATCGATAATTCCTTTAACACTCTATTTAGTGGCAGTGAAATTAATAGTTTACCAACAAAATGTACAAGCTCTATAGGATTACTATGCGTACAACAATAAATTAATGAACTCTTAAATTACCATAAAAATGTATAATTTCTAACACATTGCTTTCACGGGACATTCTACCTGGATTTGTCCCTAATACACCTTCTGGAACTTTGACTCCTAATTTTTTGTAATAATCACTCCATAAAGGTAATAATTCTTTAGTTTTATAGTCATTAAAAGTCATTGGATAAGTTGGGAACACTGTTTTACTGCCATCTGAATACATAAAAGCATTGGCAATTAATTCAGAACAATAAAAAGCGTTGTTGTTTGCAGGCACAAAAGTTGCATTATATGGTTTACCTATCTGAGACTCTGTAAATTTAATTGCATCAGGAATTAAGATCTGGTATTTAACATTTAAACGTCCAACCATCACTCGTGGGTTACCATTTTCATCTATACTTGCTTTCATAAAATCATTAAGTTTTATGTAATGAACTCCATCTGTACCAGCTTCGACAACCTTTCCAGATATTGTATCAACCACCATAGCTACATGTGAAACATATGTATTTTTATAACCATATGTTACCCCATCTATACTGTCACAAAATTCACCACAATTTACATCTTGAAATAATAAATCACCGTTTTTTAATTTAAAATTATCATATGCCATACTTACTTCATAGACAAAACAAAAATAACATACAATAAAAATCTTCCTCATGATAATGCTCTCAATCAATATTAATCATGATTATAATATAATAAAATATAAGCAAATACACTTAATAAATAATGTCTAAAAATATCCTCTGTGAAATCATGTTGATTTGATATACTTCTCTCTCATGAAAACTTATATAATAATATTTTGTATACCATTTAGAGGAAAATCATGTCTCAATCAAAATTTTATAAACAACCATTCTTCGTGCTCTGTTTTTTAGAATTCTTCGAACGATTTGGCTACTATGGATTTAATTATATTTCAATTTACTTCTATATTTCAAAATTAGGTTTTAGTGAAGCAACAGCTACTACATTATCTGGTGGATTTGCTGCTTTAACTTATACATTTAATGCTGTAGGTGGATACGTTGCTGATAATGTGCTTGGAATTAAACGAACAATGTTTACTGGTGCATTTTTCTTGTGTATTGGATATGCATTTCTGGCATTAGGTACTGATATAAACCCACAATTTGTTTATACCGCGCTTACATTTATAATTATTGGATCTTGTTTATTCAAACCAGCCCCAACAAATCTAATTGCTTCAATTTATGGGCATAATCCTAAATTATTAGATTCTACATATACTTTATTTTATATGTCAATCAATATGGGATCATTTTGTACATCATTAATCACACCATATTTAGCTAAAACATATGGTTATACTCCAGCATTGTTATTATGTGCATCTGGTGTAGTAATTGGTATCTTATATAATATAATTAATTATAAGAGTATACGTGATATAGACAATAAAACAGGTCATGCTACTCTTAATATAAAAAAATTATCACCTTTTATTTTCTCATTAGTAGCGGGTTTTATTTTTATTATGACTATGCTACAAAATGATCACTTTATTAATCAATTATTAATTGTAGTTTCTATCGCAATTTTTGGAACTTTTATTTTTCAAATTTTTAGAGAAAAAGATCGTGCTCAACGCCAAAAAATGATTGTTGCCGTAGTTTTATTATTATACGCAGTAGTATTCTTTGTTATTTATCAACAAAAAAATACTTCATTCATGTTATTTAATAAACATCATGTCAATTTACATGTGCTTGGCTTTGATATAAATCCGCAAACAGTGCCTGGTTTATTGGGAACTGCTGGATTAGTTATTCTATCACCACTTTTTGCTAATATGTATCGTAAGCTTGGTGATCGTGATTTAGCGCTACCATTTAAATTTGCTGTTGGTCTTACATTTAGTGCTTGTGCTTATGGTTTACTATATCTTGTTTGTGCATTTACTGACCCAACCCAAAAAATTAGTTTTGCTTGGGAAATTTTAGCAATATCTGTATTTTTTGCTTCATCTGAGCTATTAATTAGTGCACTTGGAGTATCTTTGATGGCACAGCTAATGCCTGAAAGAATGCGTGGTTTTGCAATGGGAACATGGTTTATAACTAGTGCACTAGGTCTTAAGCTTGGTACTTATATTGCATCTTTAGTTGCTAATACTAAAAAAGTAAGTGTTGATGCAGTTTATTCAACAGCAGATCAAATTGCAAGCTTTCATAGCTATGAATACTTATTTAGGAATATTTTCTTAGCTGGGATAACAGCTGCGATAATTGCTTTTATCTTAGGTAGTAAATTAAAAAAAATGCTAGGTTAGTACCCAAGCCGAATAAAAAAATGCTACCAAAATATTGGTAGCATTTTTTATCATACAATTATTTAGAATAAAACCATAGATCATTTAATCTACCACGTTCATTTTCGGCATATCCAATCCCGCCAAATAACCACATATTGCCATTACTATCTATCCAGCTAACACTGTCTACCCTAACACCTAGAGCATTTGAGATACTTTCTTGGCCTTTAGTTCCATATACTCCATGTTGGTTTGCAGTATTACTACCTTTTAGCCATGCTGATGATGTATATGCTATTTCATTAGAATTAGAAGTATTACTCCCACTTCCACAGCTCGCTAATATAAACAATGGTAGAAATGAGGCTTATATATTTTTTCATAAGATTCTCCGATAAAGGTAATTAAAGGCTTTTAGTATAATTATTTAATATCATATATTGAGTTGGATCATCAGGACACTGTGTAGTCCCACACTCCAAAAATGCCAATGCAAAATTTAGAGCAACTATTAAAATATAAGCTATAACTGCTACTTTAATAAACTTATTATTTCCCAATTTTACTTTACGAATTAGACGTTCGTGACGTAAATCTTCAGGATAAATAATAATCATTAAAAGATTCCATGTGATTGCCACTATACATATAATAAATACCCATGTATACATATGTATACCAAATATTGGATCACCATATCCACCACTACCTGGAACAATATGTAATAAAATTTGACGCATAGAAATAAACATAGTGATAATAGCAGCTATACATGAATATGCATAGTGATTAGCACGATTACCATGCATGATATTTAAAACATATCCAAATGCAACTCCCATCAAACCAATTCGTTGCAATAAACATAATGGGCATGGTAACTCATGAAAGAATAACTGAATTAAAATTGCCATTGCTGAAATAACAAAAACACCAAGTAAGTCCACCACATTACTAAATATAATTACTTTACTTGCTAAAAAACGCATATTACTAGTTTGTTTTGAATCATTTGCTGAATATTTCATCATACCTCCTATAATTGAATATTAATAGAATCTGTTATATGATGAATAAAAGTACCACCTAGTGCGATTAAAAACACCCAAAAAGTAATTTTAGCTAAGTTATATTTTCCAGATACGGCAAATATACATGGAATCAATAAGAATAGAAATAAAAATGCCATAAGAAAGCCTATTATAAAGATAAAGTGATTAATCTTAACATAAACATTTTAAACAATAAAAAATCTCTTCATAATAAAGAGATTTTTATAAAATGTAGACTTGTTTTAGTATAAATAGCTTGCCATCACCTGAGCTTGGTAAACACTATTACCATTCTCATCACCATTAGTTAAATAGCCATATCCACCAAATAACGTTAATCCTTTTACTTGCGGCAATGAATAACTAATCTGTAAATCATATTCACTGCTTGATGGTATTAACGAAGTCGCATAATACTGATAACTAGGAGAAATTACTAAATTACCCTCTAATAAACTCAAAGATGGAGCAATTTTATATGCTTGGCCAGAAGATCTTTCAACCATACCTTGAATCCAACCTGTTGTATAAAGTGGATCTGTGGCATATTGATACGTATAAGGCGATACTAAACCGCCGGCCTCATAACCACTAGATGGACCCCATATATTATTGTAACCAAGCTGTAAATCAAAGATATCATAATGAAAACCTAGTTCAGTTCCTATCATATTACTACGCACACTATTACCATATCCATTGCTATTTAAAATATTACCATCGCCATCTGAGCCTTGAATTGCACCTTGAAATCCTAAAGTAAAATTAGTATTAGTATTAACTGGTAATTTAATCTCTGTATCTGCGTATGCCATATCAGCATAATTAGTAAATTTATAACCCCATAGCCTTACATTTAATAATTGGTCATCACTTGCCCAATTTGCACCCATTGCAAATGTACTTGAACTACCTTCAGTACCGATATTACCTGTTCCTGTACCGTTATCCCAAGTACTATTATACATAGTCTGATTACTAAATCCTGTTTCACCTAATAGTTGAGCACCATTAAAAGCAAGACCTGTTAGCAACCATCCTCCACCTGGATTAACGTTTACTGATGCACCTTGGTACGTTACCATATTCAAAGCATTATTTTGATAATATGTAAGCCATGGGCTATTATTTATACCGATCCAACCAGCATTTGCTTGCACCATATTATCATATTGATACTCTACAAATAACTCTTGCGGAGTAACTTGTTGCGCTATAGATAAACCTTGTGCTTGATCATCTGGATTAGACGGATTCCACTGTTTGCTAAAAAATGGATTCGCTACAGTTAATAATCCACCCACAGAAAAACCAGCAATCTGCCCAGTTTGTCCAAAAATATTTGCTGCATAACCATAGTTATTAGCATTATTTTGATCAACATAGCTCGCAGCACCAAAAACATTCCATGTTCCATTGCCAAATAATTTACGTGCTGGACTATCTAAGGCATAGTCACTTTCACTAATATTTCTAGTATCTCCACCACTAGGCATACCAATATAGGGATTTTGAACAAACGAATTTTTACTGATATAATCTGTTTGCTCTACCGCATCAGGAGCTGGACTATCATCCATAGATACATCACTCTCAACAATAACATTTGTCGCTTGTATTGATTGTTCGTCGGCATATGCAGCACCTATAATAGCTAATAGCCCGACTAAATATTTTACTTTCCTCATTACCAGATTACTTTCATTTTAAAATTATTTTAATAGTATTTTTTACGGTAAATATTATATGCGATAATGAGAATCATTATTACAAATTTTATATCAATCTGTAATTATTTAATGGTACAATTCCAAAGTTTTATTTTTGCTTATGTATAAACTAGCTCTAATGCAATTATACTCAGGAATTATAAAGAAATTGGTCATTAGGGTGCATAAATACCACACTGTGATATTTTAGATATAGAATAAAATAAAATATATAAAAAAAAGGGGAATATCATGAAGAAATTATTAGTCTTATTAACATTAACTAGCAGTTGTTTTGCATCGCCACTAGACTCTTTATCAAATGTTGGGAATGCCACACAATGTATTAAAAACTGTGACCCAGGAACTATTGCAAAGGTTATTAATCTAAAAGATGAGAATGCGAAAGCTATATCAACAACAGCCTGTAAAACTGCATGTGCAAATTCATGCTTTGCAGAAAATATGAAAAACGCAGAGAACAAAAGCCACTCTGAGATTGCTGCATATAAATGTAAAGATAGCTTAAAAGATACTTTTAAAATAAATTAATATAAATGCCATACTTACGTATGGCTATAACTTACTTATCCAATAACTCTGTCTTCTCGAGCCACTCTTCTTCGGTTTTTGATAAATTTATTTTTAAATTATTTATTTCCTGTTGCAACTTCTCTAATTCTCCAGAATTACCTCCATTATTAGCTATTTCTAATTTTGCCTCTAATTTAGATATTTTAGTATTTATACTTCCTATTTCTTTTTCGAGTTTGCCTACTTGATGACGTAGTTGATTATTTAACTTGAATTGAGCAGCTATATCTGATGCAGAATTTGTATCTTGCTTAGATGGTTTTTTCTTAGCATCACTTTCTTCTTTTAACAAATACTCATGATAATCATCTAATGTCCCAGAAAATGGCTGCAATTGTTTTTTATCTACTAGATAAAAATCATCTACCACGCTTTGAAGCAAAAACTTATCATGTGAAACCAAAATAACAGCACCGTTAAAATCTTGTAAGGCAGTTGCTAATTCCTCACGCATAGTCATATCCAGATGATTAGTTGGCTCATCAAGAAATAAGATATTTGGCTTAGTCAAGATAATACTAGCTAAAATTAATCGAGCTTTTTCACCACCAGAAAATTTGGCAACGCTACTTTGTGAAATATCAGAAGCAAATCCAAATCTACCCAAATAATTATAAACTTCTTGATGACGCATTTTTTTGTCAGTACGACTAATTAATCCAAATGGAGTTTCATTATCATCCAACATATCAATTGTTTGTTGTGCAAAATAACCAACTTTTATTTTTTGGCTCATTTCTACAGTGCCTGATAACAAACTACTACCATCCAAAATAGCTTTTATCAAACTGGTTTTACCTCGTCCGTTTTTCCCAAGTAAACCTATCCGATCATTTGCAAATATCTGTATCTTAGCACTACTAATTAACTCTTTATCAGGATAACCAATTTTTGCATCAATCACTGTCAATAATAAATTTGGAGTAATTTCTGGCTCAAAAAACTCTATAGAATAGTTATGATTACTAAACAAAGTAGGGGAAAATTGAAGTTTTTCAATCATTTTCATGCGACTTTGGGCTTGTTTCGCTTTACTTGCTTTAGCCTTAAATCGATCGACAAATGATTGCAGATGCGCTATTTTTGCTTGAGCTTTAGATTCCATACGTTGTTGTAAAGCGCTCTGCTCAGAAAATGTACGCTCAAAATTTGAATAGTTTCCGCCATATAAAGTAGCTTTTTGATTAGCAATATATAAAGTATGAGTGGTTACATTATCTAAAAACTCTCTATCATGAGAAATAATTACAGCTAATCCTTGATAAGAATCTAACCATGTTTCTAACCACATAACAGTTTCAATATCTAAATGGTTGGTTGGCTCATCAAGCAATAATAAATCGCTAGGACAAAATAAAGCTTTGGCTAAATTAGCTCTCATTTGCCAACCACCAGAAAATTCACGTAATGGCTTTTCTAACTCATGTTGCCCAAAACCTAAATTAATCAATAGTTTCTCAGCATTAGGGCGTAGTTGATAATATTCCGGTAGGTCAGTATGTTCTTCAGCATAGATTCGATGTGCTAACAATACATATTCAATAATCGCAATATCCTGAGCTTCAATTTCTTGCTCTATGTAACTAATTAATGTATGATTAGGTAATTCACACTCGCCTACTTCTGGCTGGTTTGTACCTAAAATCAATTTAAAAAATGAGGTTTTCCCACAGCCATTTTTACCCACTAATCCAACTCGTTGATTTTTATATAACTGTAAGTTTGCATCTTGGACAAGTATTTTTGGGCCGTAAGCTAAAGTAAGATTTTTTATTTGTAACATTAAATTTCTATTCTATCTATAATTATTTCACCGTATTATACTGAAAATCTCCATACTAAATACAACATAGTATTATAAATTATATTTATATCATTAAGTTACAACTCAGATATCCCAATAAATATACACATGTGCTGCTCACTATGAATCACAATAAAATTAATATTACATTGTATAAAACCGTGAAATTAATTCCACTTTGTAATATATTATATGCGTTTTACGTGTATAATAACTAGGTAGCTATTATCTTCATATTAGACTACTTCAATAAAATATTAATATAAATTAGAGGTATAAGCATAATGAAACTTCACTCATTAAATAGTAGATTATTACCTGACGATAAATTTTTAAGTATATTCATTGATAGTTTTGATATCCACTATAGCACACAAATGGTGGGCCTAAAAGATTTAAACAATTCTTTTTTAATCGTTAGTGAACCATATGCCCAGCATATGGGTATGCATCGCTCAGAGTTAACAAAAGTATGCCAAAGAGCCAAAGCTAGTAATATTTCGCTAGATTTGGATGCTAGAGATATTGTTATTCATCAAAAATATGAGCACGTAATAAAAAATAAACAATCTGTAAAATACATAGATATACATAACCGTGATGGAAACACGCATGCATTTGTATTTACAAAATCTCCTCTTATTAATCCAAGTACTGATAATGTAGTGGGTGTCATTCATAAACTAGATAAGTTTTCTGTCCCATATATACAGCATATATTTACACAAACAAATACCAATAACTCAATGGATTTAAACACTACTGAGTTTTCTGATAGAGAAAGAATTATTCTTTTCTTTATGTCATTAGGAATAACAAATTACAAGCAAATCGCTGATATTATGACCGCACTCCGTGATGGTGAGGAAATAACTCATGACAATATAAAATACTCAGTTAAAAAACTTTTAAAAATAACTGACACATGCTTTTACAATGATATGCTAAATTCACTAGCATCTAGTGGCTATATATTTGACGTTCCCGAAAGCTTTTTAACCAAAGGTAAGTTTTTTATCGGGCAATTAGATATTCATGAATAAAGTCTATTCTTTTACAAAGATTGAATACGTATATTCAATCTTTGTATTGCTTGAATAACCTAATAATTTAACTATTTACTTAACTACTTTGCCGCTTTATTATTACATTTTACGGTAATGTAGTTCCATTTGCCTGCATCGCCATCTAATTTAATAATATGTTCAGCATTTGATGCACCTTTCATATCTGCCTGTGTACATTTGATGTTAATATTACCAACAATGCTATTTGTCGGAGTTTCACCAAGGCCTTTATATTCAATAGATAAACCTTCTTTTACATCAGTTGGCTTAACAAAATAAGCATTTGGGGAAACATTCGCACCAATTGTTAAATTAGCAATACCAGTTGCGCCAGACTCAACATCACAGCTTACAGTTCTATCATCAAGACTACATTTAGTTAATAATGTTCCAACTATAGGACCAACACTTGATGTCTTGCCTGTTACAGTATATGCTTCATTATTACCAGCTGTTGAACCACCAGAGTTACAAGCTAATAAAGCTACCGCAGCAGCAGTTAAAGAAATTATTGTTATTTTTTTCATTTAAAATTACCTCCAAATTTATAATTTAATTAAATTATAAATAGACACTAATAAAGCTTTTTAGGCAATAATATAGTGCCTACTTTATAATTTATTTTCTCAATGCATGAACTACCAAAGAAACAATAAACAATACTACAGCAATAGTAAATACTGTTCTTGCTATTTCCACTGATACTATTGATATGCCAGTAAATCCTAAGATACCAGAGACCAATGCAATTAACAAAAATATCACTACTAATCTAAGCATGATACGCTCCTCATTAAATATTCATTTATACTTAGCGAACAACTAAATTATTAACAACTTTATTTACGCCATCAACCATTTTAGCTGAATCTATAGCATCTTTAATCTGTTGCTTTGTTTTTTGTGTACCGCTCAAATAAACAACTGCTTTACCATCTTTATCTGTTTCAGTACGTACACTAATATCAGCAGAATCAACGCCTTTAGTTCCAGCAAGTTTAGTTTTAACACTAGTTGTGATCGCACTAGTATTAGTATATTCACCAACAGTTTCTGATTTTACATCAGCATATGCTAATGTTGGTAATGTTACAAATGCAGAGCTCAAAGATAAAATAAGTACTAGTTTTTTCATTTTAATATCCTTAAAATATTAGATTGATTTCGTAATACATATTAAATATGTACTACTCCTTTTGTAACAATGATATATAAACTTTATTTACATACCACTCCTAGGTAGAAACTTTACACGGATAGAGAAAGAGATAGGCACCCTAAAAGGGCAACAAAAAATAATATGCAATAAAAAAGGCCACAAAACTTGTGACCTTTTTTGAAATACGATTATATTACTTAATCAAAATCCTTATGTTTATAATCTATTAATGGTAAATTTATTTTTTTATTTAACGCAAATAATCTTAAAGCAAAACCAAAACATAAAATGAAAATAGTTGCATAAACAGTATTATGCCAATACTCCATAAGTGCAGCTTGAAAAAGACCTATTAAGAATGCTACTATTGCATATAATTCGCTACGAAAAACCAATGGAATATCATTACATAATATATCACGAATAACACCTCCGGATACACCAGTTACAATAGCCATGATAGTTGCAATAATAATACTGTGCGTTACACTATAACCGATAACAGCTCCCAAATAAGCAAACGTAATAAGTCCTAGTGCATCTAAAATAAGAAAAAGTCTCCTAAGCTTTATTACAACGTTAACTAGAGGTAATGCAAGCAAAGCTGCAACAGTAACTACTACAATATAAATTGGGGTTTCAACCCAAGTTAATGGATATACATTTAATAGTATATTTCGTATTGTACCCCCACCTAAAGCTGTAATTAATGCTATAGTTACTACTCCAAATAAATCCATCTTTTTCCTACCAGCTGCAATAGCACCCGTCATACCCTCAGCTATAATACCGATTAAATATAACGTGTGCAAAGTTACATCCATATCATGGCTAGTAATTTGCATAATATTATTCGCTTTAAAATCTTTTATTAATTACTCAAACATTAGCTAATTTATACCCATCAGTCTGTTTGATCATTCTTAGTGAAAACAACATTATAAAACATATAAAGACAATAAAACAAGGTAAGCCAAAAATTGATATCCTGCTAAGTATTTCAGCCATCAGTGGAGAAAATCCTGAAATGGTAACACCAATACTAAAGCCAACAGAACAGGCTGTCATTCTATATTTTTTATCAAATATCTCAGCAAATAAACTCGTTGTATAGGCAATAGTTGCACAAAATGCAGTGACCATTACTAGTAACCCGATCATGCCAACCCAAAAATGTAAAGGAGAGAATGGTAATAACAAAGTTCCCAAACCAATTATTAATGATGTTACTTGCGCAATTTTTAAACGATAATTAGATTTCCCAGCATAATAACCAAAGAATATATACATAAAAATTGAAATAAACAATATAATATTCATAACTGTAAATGCTTCACTCTTGCTAAACTGTAAATGTATTTGTAAATACGTAATCAAATAGGTGAATAAAATATAATAAATAGTATTTGTAGTCGCGCTTAATAAAGAAACACTAATCATTTCATGAGGCTGCTGTTTAAAGATGGTTATAAGTTTAAAAGAATTCGCACTTGCTTCACCATGTTTAGAAAAATCTGGTTTTAATTTTAAATAGATTAAGAAAAATACCCCGCTTAAAATAAAAGGAATTCGCCAAGATAACGATGTAATAAAGTCAGCTCCATCACTGAAATGATTTACAACCGTAACAGTAATCAGACCTATAAAAGATGCACAAAATCCACCAACTACTGAAATTGCATAAATTAAACTAACTAAAAATTGCTTATTAGATGATTTACTATCAACTGCAATCGTAATTAACCCAGAAAATTGTCCTCCAGCAGAAATACCCTGACAAATCCGTAATAGAACTAATAAGATTGGTGCAAAAATACCGATTACATGATAAGATGGTAAAAAACCGATTATGGAAGTGGGAATCGCCATGCACCAAATAGATAAATTTACTGCGTAGTGTTTTCCTAATTTATCCCCAATTTGCCCAAAAATAATAGAACCAAATGGGCGAGCTACAAAACCTACAGCAAAAGTTAAAAAAACCATCAATAAACTTAAAAATTTACTATTACTTGGAAAAAAGTTTGATGAGATTTGCACAGCAAACAGACCATAGATTGCAAAATCATACCACTCTAATATATTTCCAAATGATGTCTTGATAAAATCAACGGTTACTTTTTCTTTTAATAATTTCCTCATTATTTTTTTATACCCTAACAATTAATATAACAATACAAGTATAAGGCATATACTTCACCAATAACTATTTAAATAAATAATTACTGGAAAAATATACTAAACTAAATAAAGCAAATGATCATAAGCACGTTATATATATTGCATAGGCAAAGCTACGCCAACAATAATATCGGTGTAAAACGCAAAAGTTTATTATTTAGTTATTTTCGATTTAGAAAGATCGAGAAGTTAAATCAAGAATTTTTTTGAAAAAATATCAGAATAGAATATGATGCTACTTAATTCGCGTAGCGTAGAGTTTGGATTATTTAATTCTAAATCCCTAAACAGGGACATGGTACATCGATAATTGAATATCATAGTTAACTTTCTCCTAAAATCATAGAGTGATTATCTAAGATGCAGTGATTGTAACATACCAAAACGCTAATAACAAAATCCAAATATAAAAAGATACCAACAAATTGGTACCTTTTTATGCAAAATTAATTAATTTATTAATTATTTTGTAAAAGCCATAAACGCAGAACCAGCTGACTCAGAAGAGTTTATTACAGTAGTTTCACATGTTTTAGCATCTATCCCATCTTTACCAGCTTCACACTTAGTAACTGAGTTGCTCTTCATATTTGTGAAGAATACATATTTGCAAGCAAACGACACACCATGTGGCTGGTCTAAAGCGCCTTTACCATCTGGTTTCGTAGTTTTACAAGATTTAGAATCAACTAAACCATCTTTAACTGAACACTGTGTATATGAATTGTCACCATAGTTAGCAATATAAGCAAATTTTTCATTTATTGCAATACCAACTGGTTGATTTAAAACACCGTCTAATTTAATAGTTTTGCAAGATGCTTTATCAATAACGTTTTTCTTGACATTACATTGAGTATAAGAATTATCATCGCTATTAGTAATATAAGCATACTTTACATATTTATCACACGCAAAAGAACTACCAACTATAGCCGACAAAGCCAATGTCATACATATTTTTCTCATATTTAATTCCTTAAAAAATTTCGTTATTTATATAGTATTTATTTCTTTCATATATGATTATAGCAACAAAGCATAATGCGACGACCTGTAGTAATACTACACAAGAAGCATTATAACGCCGTTGATAAATCATAGATTAAAGAAATCATTTCCAGGTGTCTTTTAAGCTAACAGTCCTATTAAACACCAAATTTTCCCCATTAAAATCATAACGATCTGCTATAAAATAACCTACTCGTTCAAATTGAAACCTATCTTCTGGCTTAGCGTTTAATATAGATGGCTCAATATAAGCTGTTACTACTTCTAAAGATCTTGGGTTTACGAACTCTGTAAACTCGTGTCCATCAACATTATCTGGGGCTATTTCAGTAAATAACCTATCATACAGACGAACTTTAGCCTCTACTGATTTTGTAGTACTTACCCAGTGAATCACACCTTTTACCTTACGTCCTTCAGGATTTTTACCAAGTGTATTCACATCTATAGAACAACGTAATTCTACTATATTACCGCTCACATCATCTTTTATCACTTCATCACATTTTATAACATAACTATGGCGCAGACGAACTTCGCCTCCAGCAGTTAAACGTTGGAAGCCTTTTTCTGGAATTTCTTGAAAATCATCTGCATCAATATATATTTCTTTTGTTAATTCGCATAAACGCTTACCAAACTCGGGATGATTTGGATGAAAATCAGCTTCTCTAGATCCTGTTTCACCTTCTACAAAGTTAGTTAAAACAACTTTTATTGGTTTTAAAACTGCCATTACACGTGGTGCAGAATTTTCTAAATCTTCACGAATAGCTGTTTCTAAAAATGGAACATCTACATGATTTGGCGATTTTGAGATACCACAACGCTTAGCAAATAAGCGAATACCATCTGGCGTATATCCACGACGACGCATACCTGCAATTGTTGGCATACGAGGATCATCCCATCCAGAAACTAAACCATCAATTACTAATTGATTTAACTTACGTTTACTTGTAACAGTATAACCCAGCTCCAAACGAGAGAACTCTATCTGGCGAGGTCTTGCTGGTAATAACCCTGCAGTAAATAATTTATCAACTACCCAATCATACAATGGGCGATGATCTTCAAACTCTAATGAACAACATGAGTGAGTAATCGACTCCAACGCATCAGAAATACAATGCGTATAATCATACATTGGATAAATAACCCACTTATCGCCAGTTCTAATATGATGAGCTCGTTTTATACGATATATAACAGGATCTCGCATATTCATATTCGGAGATGTCATATCTATTTTTAGACGTAATACCTTAGCCCCATCAGCAAATTCACCAGCTTTCATACCACGAAATAATTCAAGATTTTCTTCTACACTACGATCTCGATAAGGGCTATCTTTACCAGCGGCAGTCAATGTGCCACGATATTCACGCATTTGTTCCGCAGTCAAATCATCAACATATGCTAGACCTTGACTAATAAACCATTCAGCAAATTCGTATAATTTATCAAAGTAATTCGAGGCATACTTTGGCTCTTCGTTCCATGTGAAACCTAACCAACTAATATTCTCTTTAATGGCTTGCACATATTCATCGTTTTCTTTTTCTGGATTAGTATCATCAAAACGTAAATTACACAAACCATTATAATCTTCAGCAACACCAAAATTATGGCAAATAGCTTTAGCATGACCAACATGCAGATAACCATTTGGCTCAGGCGGAAAACGAGTAATAATTTGTTTATGCTTACCTGTTTTTAAATCATCTTCTATAATAGCGCGAATAAAATTACCCGCAACATGTTCATTATTTTCTTTTTTTTCTGTCATTACTTCTTCTTTATTACATTAATCATTTATATATTACATCTAATTACCGTCAGAATCTTTATCTGAAATACGATCTTTTTCAATTACATCATCAATTATTTTATCAACCAATGAACCATTTAAATCAACTACTGTCCGTGAAATTTTATGGCTAATAAACTTTAAGCGAGCGAGCTCTAAATTTTGTAGACTATCTGAGCCTATTTTACTAACATCTGCGGTTAAATCTTTCACTTCATTTGTAATGCTGTCAATTTTGGAATTAAATACTGCAACTTTTTTATTGTAATTGTATTTTAATAATCGTAATTGAATTTTTAATTTATCACGATTACTCTTGAAATTAGCATTATTAGTTGACATAGTAATAGCCATTAATGATGACTCTATCTCAGACTCATAGTTTAGTTGGCTAATTAATTTACTAAAATTAACTTTTCTACTATCAAAATTAGTTTTATTTAAAGTGTTAAATTCTTGAATAATCGCAGTATTTGTAGACTTTTCATGATGTAGCTCATTAGTTTCTTGCTGAAGCTTAGTTAACTCTTGGTCCATCACAATCATTTGATTATACGCATTATTGCCAATATGTCTATCATACATACGATTTGCATAAAAATAAACCGTATATAAAAATACTGCAATGATAATAAATAAGAATGGTTTTAATTTCTTCATACTACAACTATTTATCTTTCAATCTTAAAATCATATTTCAAAATCATTATTTTAAATATTTTCTTGCCACATTTATAAATGGTTGTTCACACAGATGAAAACCACCCCATGCAAACAACGTCGCAACAGGAATCAATAATAATTTTACCAATAATATGTCATGATTACGCAAAATTGTATAACTCAAAACATAAAGCACTGGTAAATGAAATAAATATAGCGAATACGAGATTTTGCCATAAAATTTTAGTATTGGTGAGCGTAAAATATTCTTGAATACGTCATTATGAATGCCATTTAACAAAATAATAAAGCTTCCAAGAGCAACTATAATTTCATGGATCATACGATCATGAATTAAGCCAAATAATATATAATTACTAAAATAGAAGGCTAGCCCTATAAATAACACCCACATATTCGCAAAATTATATACTTTATCATGTATATAGTATAGAGTAGCCCCTAGTATAAAATACCATAAGTAATAAATAATGGACTGCCATTGATTATCTATAAACTGCCCTTGTTTCCATAAGCAATAGCTCACAACAAAAAGAGTAACAATTGATAAACCGCTAATAAAAATCTTAGAGCGCCATAGCAAGAATAGAATAATTGGAAAAATTAATGAAATCCACATTTCATAAAATAATGACCAAACAGCTACAATAAGGCTATTTCCTTGATGGCTTATTAATGTAAACGAAGATATGAATAGCTCTTTATCAAAAGATGTTGATGACCAAATATAAAACCATTTAGTTAGATTATGTTCCGCTAATACATTTGGAATATATTTACTAATGACGTATAAAGATATAGCAGAAAAACTAAGTGCTACATAATATACAGGATAAATTCTTAAAAATCTTCTAACTACAAACTTTGGATATTCACTAATAGAAAAATTACGCAACTGGTGAGTGAGCGCAAAGCCACTTAATACAAAAAACAAAATTACAGCTTCGTGACCAGCACAAAAAAATAGCCACGGTTTTAATCTGGCATCAGAGATATTATCCATCTCCCACATATGCTGAAAAATCACCATTAACGCAGCAATTCCACGCAATGAATCAAGATCAGTAAATTTATGTGGTATGCTTAAATTACTCACTAGGAACAGCGTCTACAAAAGCTAATTTAGAAATATCTTGCATCCGCATTGGATATAAAATACCATCTAAATGATCTATCTCATGCTGCAATACTCTTGCAAAAATACCATCATCTTGCCCCTCATGCAATACGCCAAATTCATCGTAATATTTGTATGCAATGGAGATCGGTCTAGATACTTCACCACGTAATCCAGGTACAGATAAGCACCCTTCGTTAAAAACAGACTCTGTACTACCAATATGGTTTATTTCTGGATTAATTATAACTTTAAGAGGACAATCTCCCATATCATCATAACGAGTTATATCTTTTTGGTAGAATTCTATTAGTAAAATTCGTTTACTCACACCGATTTGCGGAGCTGCAATACCAATACCACCATGATGATGTTGTGTATCTTGTAAATCTTGAATTAACTCTTTTAATTCAGTGGTATTAAATTCACACTCTTTTAATTCATCTGCACGGTTTAATAGTAGCGGATGTCCCATCTTTAAAACAGGTTTTATCAATTTATTCACCTATAAGCAATTGAAATATAGCGCTATTATACCATGCAATAGATATTTTAAATAATCTACTACGTATTGATTTATCTATCCTGCATCCTTTAACATAGCACAAGAATACTGCTATAAAAACTAGCTATCTCTGTTTTAAAAAAGAAAGTATTATTTTGTATGAATTTACGAGAATTGCTAATGGCAGCTTGAATGCCACCATTAACAGATAGATGATTGCACTACTTGGATAACTTAAGTTTTTAGATATTTAGTCAACACCAGAGAAATAGCTTTTATAACTATTGCATCGTGTATATTCCAAAAGACTCTTGAACCATCAGCACAAGCAGTACGAAATGGAAGCATTGGTGAGAAATTACACTCTCCCACCAATAATTGTTGATTAAGTAAAAGTTTCTTTATCAAAACCAGATTCTCACGGACTAACCAAAACTACTACGCTATACTAATTAAAATTGGTAATTGGGTAGCAAATTTTTGGTTTGTCGTTTGAAAAACTTTTCAATTAATCAATTGTTGTTTCTATGTTTCCTATTGTTGTACACATAGTAACCTTATTGCATTCCAATTATTTCCTGGATTACCACTTACTTGTGCTCCAGACCTTTGCGAGCAGTTTGAGAAATGAAATCGACTGGTCGGCGCTATAGAACTTATTTCAGTGTATGGAGGATTCATTGTTGGGCTATTAAAAGTTACATCCGTTACATATGCATTAGGAGTCAAAAGAGGATCTACAGATGTCCATCCATTACAAGTGGTACCAGTATTACCATTTCCATACATTCCAGTTAGTACATTATACACCTGGTACATATACCAATTTGCTTGAAACATACTAGAGAACTCTGGATAATTTGCACCAAAGCCAGTTATTAATGGAAAATTTATAAATTTATTTTTATTCGTTGTGAATGTAGCCATATCATTTATTATATCCTTGTAATTAGCAGAATTTAATAAAACCCAGTCTTTTTTACTTGGCGAAAATGCACGGTTATTACCATCAACGATCATTGCTTTCCACGTCATACCTGCTGCTCCCTTTCCTGCTGGTATCCAACTAGAATCTGCTGCGTCATGTTGACATATAGTATCAGCCTTGGCTATACCAGTATCACCTGTTGGTTGCCAATCTCCAGTTAGTTCCATCGCACCGTTTGGTGATGATTTCGATACAAATATCCATTTATTTTGTGCTTTAACATTTATATTAAAGGATGTCGGATTTGGCATCGGGCTACCAGATACCCCAATTGTATTATCACTATCTGTGCTTGGTGCTATTAAATCAATAGTACAAGTTGTGTTATTAGAAGACACTACACAGTTAGCTGAAGTTGGACTAAAGCTGTCTGATGCTGCCGTATACGTCGTATTAGGAACAGCATAACCACCATTCAAAGTAAATTTAACTTTAATGGTAGTATCAGGATTAATAACATAAGGAGATGCCATTATGTTTCCAGCTTCATCTAATAACTGAGCTATAACTGACACAGGCGCATACACGCTAACATTTATTATAGACGAATTATTACCACTCCAATTTATCGTTTTGTTTGCTTGTAAACCCTCATCTGCTGTACTCCAGCTTGCTTTATTATTCTCAATATTTAAATCTCGCTCACCTGAAGTAACTGTATTTAATGTAAATTTCATAGTACAACTATTACCACTATTTTTTTGTAGCGTAGACGTGGTGTTACATGTGCTTCCACCTGCTTCAAATATATAACCATTTGGATTTACACCTGATACTGTAAAGTTACTAGCATCTGCATTTCCTTGGTTTTTATATGTAATGGTTACAGTAGAATTTGTATTTTGTGCTACTGCAAATGCTGTGTCATTGGACTTACCATCTCCACCTGACGCTGCTGGGCTAAATACTACATCTGTTATGATTGGATCTGCAGAAATAGGTGCTCTAGCTGATCCAATTGCTGTTGCTTGTGTATTTTCACGCACAGCACCATTTGTT
>JAQUVM010000071.1 GCA_028693355.1 Burkholderiales bacterium | reverse complement strand
GTAGGTAGCACGCTCAGTAACGGAAATGGCTCCCCTTGCATCAAGCATATTAAACGTATGTGCTGCATTTAAAATCATTTCATAACCAGGCAAAACTAAGTCAAGCTCTAAGAGTCGGCTTGCTTCACTTTCAAAGTTATTAAAATTGTCAAACAAAAACTTAGCGTTACTATGTTCAAAATTATATTTTGATTGCTCAACTTCATTTTGATGAAATACATCACCATAAGTAACAATATTTCCATCCAAAGTACGAGCCCAAACTAAATCATAAACACTATCCACACCTTGTAAATACATTGCAAGACGTTCTAAGCCATAGGTAATTTCACCTAAAACTGGTTTACAATCTAAACCACCTACTTGTTGGAAATATGTAAACTGAGTAACTTCCATACCATCTAACCAAACTTCCCAGCCTAAACCCCATGCTCCAAGAGTTGGGTTTTCCCAATTATCTTCAACAAAGCGGATATCATGAACTGATGTATCAATTCCAACTTCTCGTAAAGACTCTAAATATAAATCTTGGATATTATCCGGAGATGGTTTTAACACTACCTGAAATTGATAATAGTGCTGCAAGCGATTTGGACTCTCTCCATAACGACCATCTTTTGGACGGCGAGAAGGTTGCACATACGCAGCAAACCACGGCTCAGGCCCTATACTCCGCAGAAACGTAGCTGTATGAGAAGTACCAGCACCCATTTCTTTATCATATGGTTGTAAAATAACACAACCAGTTGATGCCCAATAATTTTGTAATTTTAGAATTATTTCTTGAAAAGTCAAAATATTTTTTTGTGACGACATTCTTGTTTAGCCCCTTAGGCAAAATAAAATATAATTAGCCTATGATTTTACCAGTTTATAACAGACAAGAGATAAATATCTAATATAAAAAACATTCCACCATGATAGAATATTGATTAAAGTTAAACAAATTTAATTATTAAAAAAATCAATATGAGCATTATAAGTAATAGAAAAGCTTTTCATGAGTATTTCATTGAAGAGAAATTTGAAGCAGGCCTAGTCCTTGAGGGATGGGAAGTTAAAGCTATACGTGAAGGTCGTGGACAATTAAAAGACAGTTACGTCAAAATTAAAAATGGCGAAGTTTGGTTGTTGGGATTTACTGTAAACCCAATGAATTCCGCCAGCACTCACGTTAACCCTGATTCTACTCGGTTAAAAAAGTTGCTTTTACATCGCCGTGAGATAGATAGATTAATTGGAAAAGTCGAACAAAAAGGGTTTAGCATAATAGCTCTAAATCTTCACTATAGTAAAGGCAAAGTAAAGGCTGACATTGCATTAGCTAAAGGTAAAAAACTACATGATAAAAGAACAACAGAACGAGATCAAGAAAGTAAACGCGAAGCTGCTAAGGCACTTAAACAATACAAGCGTTTATAGAAGATAAAAATCATTCTTTTGACAAGCACAATATTTTTTAATATAATCACACATTATAAATAGTAAATTTTAAAACAAGGTTTGATATGACTGCAGATATAAAAAAACAAGCTGAAAATAAAATGATTAAAAGCTTAGATAACTATAAAGGTACGCTAACTAAAATTAGAACAGGACGCGCTCATGCGGGTTTGCTAGATCACATTCAAATTGATTACTATGGTTCTATGATGCCAATCAATCAGGTCGCAACTGTAACAGCAAATGATGCTCGTTCTTTGAATGTGCAACCATTTGATGCAAAAATGGCAGGTGCAATTGAAAAAGCTATTCGCGAATCTGATTTAGGATTAAATCCAGCAACTAATGGTAGTACGGTTCGTGTGCCAATGCCAGCATTAACTGAAGAACGCCGCAAAGAATTAATTAAAGTTGTTAAATCTGAAGGTGAGGATGCTAAAGTTGCTATCCGTAATATTCGTCGCGATGCAAATAATGAATTAAAAACAAAATTAAAAGACAAAGAAATTACTGAGGACGATGATAAACGAGGTCAAGATGAAATTCAAAAAATGACTGATAAATTTATCGTTGATATGGACAAGCTAACAGCAGAAAAAGAAAAAGAGCTTTTAACTGTATAACAAATAAAAGTAATATCAATACAAAAAATGCAATGCACATTCTGCATTGCATTTTTCATGTAATCTAGGTACCTCACTATATGCAAAAAACTCTACAACATATTGGAATAATAATGGATGGCAATGGACGTTGGGCAAAAAAACGTTTTATGCCTCGTGTATTTGGCCATATAAAAGGCGCAAATACTCTTAAAAAAATTGTAGAACATTGTAATCATATAGGACTAAAACATCTCACCGTATTTGCTTTTGGAAGAGAGAACTGGCAAAGACCAGAAGAAGAAGTAAGCTTATTAATGAAGCTTATGTTAAAAAAACTTAATAAAGAAATCGATGAACTTCATAATAAAAATGCCAAAATACAATTCATTGGCGACAGAAGTAGATTAAACCCAGAGTTATTACAAGCTATATTGTTAGCAGAAGATATCACTAAACACAATAATGGATTAAATTTTAATATTTGCTTGGATTATAGTGGTCAACATGACATTGTACAAGCTATAAATACAATTATTAAAGAAGGTAAGCATAAACAAATTACTGAATCTATATTAGAATCATATTTATATACAGAGGGGATGCCAAATCCTGAGCTAATAATTAGAACAAGCGGCGAAGCTAGATTAAGTAATTTTATGGTATGGCAAAGTGCCTACAGTGAGTTATACTTTACAAACACTTTCTGGCCTGATTTTAAACCAAATGAACTAGACTGTGCAATTGCATGGTACAATAATCGAGAACGTCGATTTGGACAAACTTCTGAGCAATTAAAGGATAAAGAATAATGCTTAAACAAAGAATAACAACTGCCTTACTATTATTCATAGCCTGTATTGGAGTAATTTTTTATACAAGTCCTGCTGCATTTGCTGCTTGTTCTTGGTTAATGTGTTTAGTTGCTATTTACGAATTAACCAAAATGTATAAATTCACTAATATTGAAATCCTTTTTTCTACAGTTATAATCACCGCTATTGCAATATCAATCTCTTATTTAAACTATGATGTAAGCCAAATTATTCGAATTGCTGTAGTAGCAATGTGGTGTTTTATTGTGCCTCTTACATTGATATTTACCCCAAAAAAATTTACTAAAGTAATTATTTTTAGTTTTGCTATTCTAATTTTTATACCTGCATACTATGCTTTAACAGTATTACATGCACTATTTGGTCCTTGGCAACTTATTAGCATCATGGCTATTGCATGGGTTGCAGATACTGGTGCTTATTTTGTAGGTAAAAAATTTGGCAAACATAAGTTAGCTAAAAAAATAAGTCCAGGAAAAAGCATAGAGGGAGCAATTGGCGGATTAATCTTAGTAATTGCATATTTATCTGCTCTACATTATTTTAATTTAGCATACTATCTACCTACCTACCACCATGTTTTCAAATTTGCAATCATTGTGACCGTTATAAGTATTATTGGTGATTTATTTGAATCTTGGTTAAAACGTGTAGCTGATGTAAAAGATAGTGGCAGTATATTACCTGGTCATGGCGGAGTATTCGATAGAATTGATAGCTTAGTTGCAGTGCTTGCTATATCATTTGCTATAATTAGAGGAATGATTTAATGCAAAATATTGTAATTTTTGGATCAACTGGCAGTATCGGTAAATCAACTCTAGATGTTCTAAAATTACATAAAGATAGATACTCTGTATTTGCTATCACTGGGTATAGTAACGTTCAATTACTCTTACAACAATGTATTGAATTTATGCCTAAATATGTTTTAATTGAAAAAAATGAATTAGCAAAAGAATTATCAACTCAGCTAAAACAACAAAACTTGAGCACTATTGTATTAAATCAAAAAGAAGATTTTATCTTTTTAGCATCTCATGTAGATGTAGATATTACTATGTCTGCTATAGTGGGAGCTGCGGGTTTAGTCCCTACCTATCATGCGGCCTTAAACGGTAAACGTATTTTGCTAGCTAATAAAGAGTCATTAGTTGCTGGTGGGGCTATAATTACGCAAGCGGTTAAAGATAATAACGCCACATTGATACCAGTTGACAGTGAGCATAGTGCAATTTTTCAATCATTGCCATTTAATTATACGTCCCTTGATGATATTGGTGTTAATAAAATAATCTTAACTGCATCTGGTGGGCCATTTATAAATACACCTTATGAACAGTTATGTTATGTTACTGCTAAAGAAGCAGTTAAGCATCCAAACTGGAGTATGGGACAAAAAATCTCCGTAGACAGCTCTACACTAATGAATAAGGGTTTAGAATTAATTGAAGCTTATTGGTTATTTAATGCAAAGATTGAACAATTAGAAGTAGTAATACATCCTCAAAGCATAATCCATTCAATGGTTGAATATATAGATAGTTCCATAATAGCACAGCTGGGTACACCAGATATGAAAACCCCAATAGCATATGCATTATCTGCCCCAGATAGAATAATCTCTGGTAGTAATAAGTTAAATTTTGAGCATCTTAAAGCGCTTACTTTTGAAACACCAGATCTAAAAAGATTTCCATGTTTAGAATTAGCTTGGGCTGGATTAAAAATAGGTCATAGTGCTTGCGCTGTAATAAATGCCGCTAATGAAATAGCTGTAGATCTTTTTCTAAAAGATCTACACGGGTTTTATGATATTCCTCGTATGATTGAAAAAGCAATGAACAAATATTCCAGTATCAGCGCAAATAATATTGATGAAGTAGTAAGCTTAGATAGTGAAGTTAGAGATTTTTGTAAATCACTGTAATAAATTATTTACTTATATAAAAAGCACCTTAATTCATAAGGTGCTTTAATAATTAATAGTCATATTAAATTGTACAATCATCGCTATCAACATCTTCGTTGCAAATAGCAACATGGAATTTATTTTCGTTAACCTCTACCCCATTTGATAAGGTAATTGCTTTATCATTGTCTGCCAATGATTTGGAATGTTCCAAACTTGCATATGACTGATCAGCAGAAAAAATTCCTTTGTTACCTATCCAATAGCCACTTTTATTTCTAAGCTCAACCTTAGTAGCCAAAGATCCAGAATTATGTAAGCTTGAATTACAAACAGAATCTTTACTTGCTCTAACCTGTGTTACTGAAGAGTTGGGTTTTACAGTAATCCAAGAAGTAGGAGATTTTTTTTCTCCATCTTCAATAAAGTACCCTTGTAAGGTTACTGGATGTGCAGTATGATTAATTATCTCAAAACTGCAATCAGCAAACGAAGATGATGAAATTACCGATAAAATTAAAAATAGTTTTTTCATAATACTCTCCTTAAATTTATTTTAGATATTTGTTATGCAGAAATAATATCATAAAATAAATATTATGTGCAAATATTTCATAGTATTTACATTTATTTAATAAATAGTAAGCTCAAAAAAATTTTAAACTGTGGGTTTTTTGCTATAATTAAGGTCTATTATCTTGACTATAAGGCTTATGAACATGATTAGTATTATTTTATTAGGTGCGCCTGGTGCGGGCAAGGGAACTCAAGCTAAATTTATTACGGAAAAATTTAAAATTCCTCAAATCTCAACAGGTGACATGTTACGTAATGCAATAAAAGCAGGTACAGAACTTGGTTTAAAAGCAAAAGAAGTTATGGATAAAGGACAATTAGTATCAGATGAAATCGTAATTGGCCTTGTAAAAGAACGAATCCAAGAAAGTGACTGTAAAAATGGTTATCTATTTGATGGGTTCCCACGCACAAAAGCTCAAGCAGATGCCCTTAAAAATGCTGGTGTGTTGATTGACTACGTAGTGGAAATAAGCGTGCCTGATGAAGCTATTATTTCACGTCTTAGCGGTCGTAGAGTGCATTTAGCTTCTGGTAGAACTTATCATGTTGAGCATAATCCACCACAAAATTCTGGAAAAGATGATATAACTGGTGAAGATTTAATTCAACGTGATGATGATAAAGAAGAAACTATTAAGAAACGTTTAGAAGTTTATCATGCCCAAACTGCAATCTTAAGTAACTATTATAGCAATGACAAAAATGTAAAATTTATAACAGTTGATGGAACTAAATCAGTTTCACAAGTTACAGATAGTTTATTAGCTAAGCTAAGTTAATAATTAGCATATATAAAGTATAAAAACCTAGATCATTTCTTGATCTAGGTTTTTATAACCCTATATTATAATTTGTAATTTTTATAAGTTGCCTCGCAGAAGCTGCATTTATTTGCTGATTTGGCATACCAATACAATGCTTGATTAGAATCAGACTCGACTCCATGACCAAATTGATACATATAAGCAAGGTTAAATTGGGCTGCATTATTACCCTGCTCAGCAGACTTTTTATACCAATAAAAGGCTTGCTCATAATTAGACTCAATTCCGCATCCAAAGTTATACATGTTTCCTAATTCTATTTGAGCATGCTGATAGCCTTGATCAGCAGATTTTTTATACCAGTAGTATGCTTTAGTATAATCTTGTTTTACAGAAAGTCCATAAAAATAGTAATAACCAACAGAATATTGCGCTCCAGATAACCCTTGATCAGCGGATTTCTTATACCAGTAGAATGCCTTGCTATAATCTTTTGCTACGCCATACCCTTGTTGATATAAATATCCATAATTACCCTGAGCTAATGAGTTGCCTTTACTTAAAGCCTTTTTATACCAATATATAGCCTTATTATAGTCTCTTTGCACTGCAAAACCAGACTGATACATATAAGCTAAATTATTTTGAGAGTCAGCATCGCCTAACCTAGCAGCTTTTTTAGTCCAAAGAAAAGCATTAGTATAGTCTTTTTGTTTATAATAGTACATTCCTAAACTTATACTGGCTTTTTGGTACCCATATTTAATAGCTTTTTTAAACCAATAAAGGGCTTTATTATTATCTTGCGGCACTCCCTCTCCATTATCATACATAATGCCTATAGCATTAAATGCTCTAGGATAATTTTTATCTGCGGCCTTTTGGAACCATTTTAAAGCTTGCTTATTGTCTGATTCAAAATAATACCCATAATGGTGCATCATACCCAAGATAACTTGGGAATTTAAGTCATCTGTATTAGCATTTATCTGACAAACTTTAGCAGCTGATTCATATTGCTTTAAATTATATAATTTCTCACATTCAATTTTAATCGTCTTTGCGAAGGTAAAGTTTATTATACCTATTGAGAATATAAATACTTGTAATACTTTAAATATGTTCATGCACCACCTCATTCATGCGTCATAATAATTTATTATATCATATTTACGCATCAATATAACAACTGATATATACATTTACTTAATTTAGTACTAATATTTATACTGTCTTACTGCTAAATATATAGTATATAAAATTTAGATTAAATATAGAATATTTAATCTAAGCTAAATTATATTAAAATGATGTGAGGTAATATATTATGGGTAAATAAAATAGAAAAACACTAATAGATAGAATACACATATTAGACTTTGGCAGTTAAGAGAAGTTAATCAAACTTAGTAAATAAGATTAACATCTCTTAAAAATTGATTAAAATAAAATTTAGAATTGACTAAATTTTATTTTTTTATAAACTAGAATTAGACTTAAATTGAATATTATACAAATTAGAATAAACTCCCTCTTTTGTCAATAATTCATCATGTTTGCCAACTTCAACGATATTACCCTGATCCATAACAACGATCTTATCAGCATGTTGAATTGTTGATAATCTATGAGCAATAACAATTGTTGTTCTATTTTGCATTAATCTATCTAATGCTTCTTGCACTAATTTTTCTGACTGATTATCAAGAGCTGATGTAGCCTCATCCAATACTAAAATTGGCGCATTTTTTAAAATAGCACGAGCAATAGCTAAACGTTGTTTCTGTCCACCAGATAAACGTGTTCCATTCTCACCTATATGAGTATCAAAACCATTTGGTAATTGTTCAATAAACTCTAACGCATTGGCTAATTTAGCTGCGTTTAACACATCCTCACGTTCAAAACGCCTATTGCTACCATAAGCAATATTATTATAAACATTATCATTAAATAGTACTACTTCTTGACTAACTAAAGCAATCTGATCTCTTAAGCTTTGCAAAGCAATATCATTTAATAAGTTATCATCTAATGAAATTGAACCATGCTGTGGTAGATAAAATCTAGGAATT
The DNA here is from genome assembly GCA_028693355.1 of Burkholderiales bacterium. GTDB lineage: Bacteria > Pseudomonadota > Gammaproteobacteria > Burkholderiales > UBA11063 > Aquella. Next base: position 1,915 of record JAQUVM010000071.1, on the reverse strand, counting down.
AAATTTGCAAGCGTCGTTTTACCACTACCTGAGCTACCAACTAAGGCTACGGTCTCGCCTGATTTTATTTCCAAACTTATATTATTTAAGATATTACGTTCTGAAGTAGGATATCTAAACGTTAAGTTATTAATACTTATATTACCTTTGGCACCATCAATTACTTTTATACCATCATCAGCTTCTTCTTTTTCATCTAAAAAAGCAAAAACAGATTCAGCTGAAGCTAACCCTCTTTGTAGAGATTGAGTTACATTCGTAATACGCTTCATAGGCTGCAAAATCATAATCATTGCAGTAATAAATGATACAAAATCTCCAGCAGTAAAACCATTAGCTCGCGAGCGCGTTGTAGCAAAATATAAAATACATGATAAGGCAACAGCGACTAAAAATTGACTCACACCAGAATTAATAGCAGAGGTCCCTGATTGACGAACGGCATTATTCTTAATTAACAGCACACTTTCAGATAGGCGTTCAGTTTCATAATTATGTCCATCAAGTAGTTTTACAATTTTTTGACCTTGAACAGCCTCTGTTACCACTTGTGTCATTTGTCCATATTGTTCTTGGTTATTTTTATTTAATTTACGTAATCTTTTTGACATAACCTGAACTAAGATTAAAACAAAAGGTAGCGTAAAAAAACAAAATAAAGTTAATTGCCAGTTTATATAAAATAGCAAGCATAATAACCCAACAATGGTTAAACCATCCTTTACTATAACCGTAATAACATTAAACCCTGCCTCTGTAATCTGAGTTGCATCATAAACAATACGCGAAATCATACGACCTGAATTACTCTCATCATAGTATTGAACAGGCATCTTTAATAATTTTTGAAAGAGTTGAATACGCATTTTCTCAACTACTGTTCCAGATAACCATGTAGAAGTGGTTTCATTGACATAAGCAGCTATAGCTCTAATTAAAAACACTCCCATAACAGCTAATGGAGTAACAATCATTGCTGTTGAATCCTGCTCAGTAAACCCTTTATCAATTAAAGGTTTCATAAGCGTAGCAAACGCAGGTTCAGTTGCGGCTGCAACAACCATAGCAATCAAAGCAATAGAGAATTTTCTCCAATGTGGAGCTAAATATTCACAATAAATTCGTTTGTATAAACGAAAAGATTCGCCAAAGTCAACTTTTGCCATACTAGACAACCTCAAAAATAATTATTAATATCGAGGTTTATTATATCATAGAATAATGCTTAAACATAACCTCATGAAAAACTCACCATGCTGAAAAAAGAATTAAAACAGTTAAAGAAGCAAATTACACAACCAATAAAAACTGTAAAAAAGCAAATAGAAGAGAAACCTAAAAATAAAGATATTAGTTTTGCTGACTACTGTAATTCATTAAACATAAGTAAATTTAATCAAGATAAAATTGCTATGGTTAGTAATAAACCAAAATCTTTAGCTAATTTAGCTCAAAATAATAATGAATATCCAATACAAGATCTAATACAAGACTTTGATTTCATAGATATGGACAATATACCAATAGAATTATTTCATAATGGGCAAAAGAATTTGCCACGAGACTTAAGAAATGGTAAATATATAATAAATAAAACTATCGATATACATGGCTTGAATAAAAATAGAGCTTGGCAACAAATAGAATCACTAATAGAACAATCTATATCTGGGTCAGTCATAAAAATCATTCATGGACAAGGAATAAACTCCAAGCATAATCAAGCAGTATTACAAAATATAACCAGAAAGTTACTCTATGATAATAGAAAAATACTTGCATATACCTATGGTTCACCCCAACAAGGAGGATCTGGTGTAACAATAGTCAAACTAAGAAACTAAGCACACATATTAGATAATATGTTTTGCTCGCAAATTATTTCCATCAGTAGCTTCTAGCTTAGATACAAAAA
>JAQUVM010000008.1 GCA_028693355.1 Burkholderiales bacterium | reverse complement strand
TATGCATATCTTCGATTAAATCATCTATATACAAATGCTCTATTCGTTGAGTATTAAATATTGAGCTACGACGCAAAATACCATGCACTTCATAGCCTTTGTCAATCAAAAACTCAGCTAAGTACGACCCATCTTGACCGTTTATACCTGTTATTAATGCTACTTTTTTCAACTATAGGCCCTTAAATGAACAATTAATATATACTCTAAAAATAGTTAATTGCTAGCGTTGCTACCTTAGTACAACACAAACAAAATTTACCAAACTTACCATCATTTTACCATTATAAAATAATAACTGATTATATTTATATTATTAGCAACTAGATAAACTATAATATGCTTGAGAATAAATAATTAGAGTACAATATTATGGTTCACAAAATAATAATATTTATTACGTTTCATCTAATATCTAAAAGCACATTCAATTCACGCGTAAAAGAATGTGAATTTAGATTCAATTATAAAAACAAAAATATCTATGCATTTTCACTATATATTAAAATTAGTTAGATTTAACAAACTTTAATTACCTCACTTTTTAATTTAATACTTTATTATATAAATCTGCATAAGATTTTTCTACATCAACATTTGCTGGGTAGTATTCATATCTATCATAACCACAACAATAATAATGCCAACGTACATACCATTTAGTATTCTCCAGATATATCATGTATTCACCATCTTTTGTACCATTTCTGTCATGAGCAATACCGTTAAAGGCAAAGCCATTACCATTACCGCTTAAAGGATAATAAAATCTAGAGGTGTCTACTTTATTAGAATTTAAAACCCAAAGATGTATATTTGAAGTTGGATAAAAAACTGCATTAAAACCACCATTTCTCCAATTACTAGAAATTGAGAACTGCTTATCATTAAAACCACTTATCAAATTCTTATTTGGCTGTTCAAGTAAACTAGATTTGATATTATCACGAGTTTTAATACATCTATTGGGAGCACTCCAACAATCTGTAGAGTTTTGCAACTTCACAATGTTACCATATGCAATATTTACTGCATTCTGGACTTGAGACTTGAATCCAGCATCTAATGGCACAGGATAATTATTGAATACTGCTGATAATGCTTGATAATTAGCCTGATTTTGTGATTCATAAGTTAGTAACTGATTGCGAGCAATTTTAACATCCTCTGTTACATATGTGGGTGCTAACTCCATGTTATAATCATCGTCAAGTAACATAGGACTTAATTGCACATCGCCAATTGGTGTAAATGCTGAATCTTTCGTAAATTGATTTGGTAAAGAGTTCTTTAAATAATCTGATAAGCCAGTATTATATAATTTATCACATGCTGCCATATCATCAAAACTACATGACATAGTTGTTGGCATGACTTTAGATAGCTGTGTCGGATCACCGCCAAGCTGAAATGCAGAAATAATTATCTTTCCATGCAAATTATACTGTGTTTTAATGCTGCTGATTTTTGCAGATAATTCACTAAAACCACCAAAATTAGCGCCTATGTGCGCATCAAATTGTTGTTTTTGAAATTTATCAGCCAATTGGACTTGAATATTAGCTATAATAAAAGCTCCTTCGCTATAGCTGCTAATTAACCTATCTCCACAAAACAGTCTAAATTTAGGATTATCACCGCCGTCATAAGCATCTTGTCCATCTGTATTTAGTAGTTTACTTACACTTAACGGATATTTGACATTAACTTTACGCGAAATTTTCTCAACAAAATTATACGAAGCCGATAAGTTATTAGAATTGGTTTCTTTGATATAATTCATAGTTGCATTTATACCAAAAGAACCCCAACCACCATTTATTGTTGAGCTTAAATTTAAGAAATCAGTTAATTTAGATTGATCTAGCAAATACTCAGAACGCAATGTCGAAGTAGCGCCATCTCTAATTACCTGAGAAGTATTAAAACATATATTTGGAGCAATATGCTCTGCATCTGTTGACCACCCAGTCCCCGGCACCATCCCATCTAATGGGCTATTCTCACTACCAAATTTTTGTTTGAATGCTTTATCATAATTCTCATCGGAAGTAAAATAAGCACGTTTTGCTAATAAAGCCTTTGAAACATCTGATTTTTGAAGAGAGTTTTTAGTCTGTGTTGTTTGTGGAGTGTTTCCCTCGTTACAACCTACAATACTTAATGTTAGTCCTGAGCTAGCAAGGAGCATACATATCTTTTTCATTCAACTCCCTTATAATATATAAATTATTATTTACCTATATTCATAAAATACTTTATAAAGATAAATAACAATCAAATTAAAATATATAGCATATTAAATTAGACACAACCACCACATATTTAGCAAAAAATACGAAAGCAACTATTCTAATCCACACATACATGTATTTTAATATTAAAAGAAAACCAAAATCAAGATTATATGATACAAAACACCCAATAAATATAAATTAATCCACATCACGTAGGCAAATGCAACACAAACAAGCATTCTATGACTAAGATAAGGGCAAGAACACCGTCGGAAGTTTTAAATAACAAAAGTGCCACAACGGGCACTTTTACATTACAAAATTAATAATACAAGGTAATACTCTTATTTTTGTTCAATAATTTCCCAAACACCATCACGTTCATTACCAACTCTCATGATATTAGTATTTTTTAATTTTTCAATATCACGCAAAATAGTTCTTTTAGATACTTCTAATTTCTCAGCTAATTCAGTACTTGAAATCTTTGGATTATCTCTCATTAATGCTAATATCTTAGATTGGCGCAAACTTATTTTATCGGTGACATTATCGGTGACATTATCGGTGACATTATCGGTGACATTATCGGTGACATTATCGGTGACATTATCTGAATTTCTATAAAAAATCGTTGTAAACCATTGCTGACTAATCTCAAACTCTACTGTAATATATTGAGTTTGTTCTATAGAATCTTTAATCCGTTGAATACCAGTCCCTATTTTTTCAATAAAACCAATCCTGTGTAATAAGTCTGCTATGATTGGATTTCTGGTAACACTTTTTCTACCAAATAACTCTACAGGCAAACCAGATGGAAGGCCACCTGGATTACTTATTTCAACTCTATTAGAAAAAATTGAAATAGTTACATTAGCACCCTTTTCAAAATAATCTCGGTGACATACAGCATTAATTAGTGCTTCACGCAATGCAACTTCCGGAATCTCTAAAATTTCTTCACGTTGCAGATGCTCTATTTTATAAGATACATTTAAATGTTTACGTAAAAAAACTATACTATCTTCAATATTACTTACTATATCATTGCAGAAATCTTTGCGGTCAAGTATAGTAACATTTTTTGTACCTTGAAATAATATTGCTGAAATTTTTGATTGCATAATCATAAATTCATTACTATTACTAAAAAATAATACACCTGCATTAGTCAAATAATGATTATTAAGGCAAGATAAATTTTGTAATATATCAACACTATCTATCTTATTAGATATACGTGCTAATTCAATAAATTTATTATATTTATCAATAGAAAAATTTTGAGGATAATGAGCTTTACTATGGATTAGCTCATCAAAATGAATTAATCCTTCTGTTTGAAAGAATTCAATAATCTGATTACGAGTTAGCTTTTGGCTATTTGGACCAATACGCAGAAAAAACCCATCTTTGCAAGCGTGCGGTTTGTTTTTACTCTCTGGTATAGTAACAATTATTATAGCATCTTGGTACTTTATATCTACCAACAACGATGGTTCAATATTATTTATACTATCTTGAAGTCGTGAGCGAGTTTCATTATCAAATTCAACTCCTTTAATTTCTCCGTCATCAGTCACGCCAATAAAAATCTTTCCACCAGAAGCATTAGCAAATGCGCATACTTCACGGACTAAAGATTTATCAATTGATTCTTTAAATTCTTGATGATAACTTTCACCAAATTGGAGCAACTCAAGCAGATTCATTTTTCTAATATCTAACTAATTTCATTCTTACGTATTACTAAACAGTAATTAAACTTTAGTCAAATTACTCACCTAGTGTACATTGTAACTTGCTTTATTAAAATATACAATCAAAAAAATAAATTTACTTCTAACTAAATATTTATATAGTATTTAGCTACTTCTGATTTCTGATATAATTTAAATATAATTTAAGCTTAATATAAAATTGAATTCAAATTATTATTTGATGATATTTTTTCTACATTAGTATTATCAGGTAATTATTTGGATCCACAAGATTACCATTCAAAGTCCAAGATTAAGGTAAGGGTAATATCACCGTCGGAAGTTTTATCGTTACTGTTGTACCTACAGCAACATCTGATTTAATTATTACAACACCATCTAAGCTATTTACATACTGTATAGCACTAGATAATCCTAAACCAAGACCCTTATGTTTTAAGCTTTTACCAGATTTTACTTGTTCAATAAGTTCTGAAGGAATACCCTCACCATTATCTATAATTTCAATAATTGTATTTGATTCATTTTCTAGCATCTGCACATTTATTTGTATATTATTTGCATTACTTTCATAAGCATTATTTATTAAATTAGATAATATTCTCATCATCATTAAATGAGATGCTCGTATCCATATTGGAATAATACCATCATGATAAGACAAAACCACGTTTGTATTTTCATACTCTAGTTTTTTGTTATAAATCAACTGCCTAATCAGTGTATTTATCACAAAATAAGATGGGCGTGTGATGTCACCATAAATTGCACTAGTAAATTCTTTAACATCTATTTCATGGTACTGAGTAAGGATATTATTAGTAATAGTTTGAATTTGCTCTATCGCTTTATCAAATAATTGTAAATCATTATGTCCATGATTATTTGGGTTTAGTTTTTTAATGATAATTTTGAGTGCATTGATTGGTGACACCATATCATGTACAGCACTTGCAGCTGTATTTCCAAAGGTTTTATATAATAGATCTTGTTTATCTTTTATAACAAAAGCTTGCTCAATAAACTTATGTAAGCTCTGAAATTCATCGCTATAAAATCTATCATTAACTGTACTATTATCTTTATTTAGGAGCGCTAAAATATTATCTTTTGTTTGTAAAAATGGTCTCTCAAAAGCATAACCTAGCTTGATTGATAAAATCGCAAGCACAATCGAATATAGCATAATAAATAATGGAAAAACTACAGTATATTTTGAGTTTATTACACCAAGCTCAATGGCTAAAATAAAAGATATAATAAATGTAGAAACACAAATTAATAAAACACAAGCAATAACTTGGCTTTTAATGTTTTTTGGTGTACTAATTAATTCTTTTAATTGATAACTGTTTGATTTAACAATCGTTACATAGCTCCATAATATAGTCAATATTCCAAAGCACCAAATTGAATCACCATATTTGAAAGCCTCTTCAAGCTGCACCATCCGACCATATGTGGTAATAAAATCTCCAGCAATCATTATTATTACTCCAGAAAGAAATAATAATAGCTGACGAGAGTTGGTATATATTAAACAAATCAAACATAAACCAAAAATCATGAATTCTAAAATCAATGTAGATATAATATATAAAGAATGTACACGCCCCATTACTTCAGTATTTAAACGTGTGGGCAACCAATAGTAGCCAATAATAATCATGCTAAATACAAATAGCCCTACTGATAATTGTAAAAACTTCTGCCGATCTAAAATATACTTATATAAAATAGAACAAATAAAAATACTAAAACATACTAACCATACTGAGAAGCAACAATTATTAACTAAAATCCTCTCTACTGGATAGTAAGTTCTAGCAAGCCACCCAGTAGCAGCAAATCTAAATATTCCAAAGTAAAATGCAGAATCATGAGCTAAAAAGAAAATATTAGTAAGTAACAACCATCTAAAAATACCTTTATCTTGCGTTGCTTTACTATAAATTTTATAACAATAGAAAATTAACACCCAATGAATTAATAGCTCGTAAATTTGTATAACATGATCCATAGCATTCTGCCAATCTGCAGATAAAGCCCTGACCATTGAGGTTAACAATAAAAAAATAAAATTTACTGCAACAAAAATACTAGGATAATAAATCCTTTTATTCATGGTTTATATGACACACAAAATAATCTTTTTGCCCAAGTAGAGCTTTTGGTTGATAAGTAACTTGTTTTAATTCTGTTGCATCTTTAAAACTATCTATACCAATTCCTAACCAAGGTATTTGTTTACGTTGCTTGATTTGCTCTATAATTTCGCTAATCTCATCAATATCACCAAAATTTTTAATAAATTCATCTAAAGAAGAATTTGTATGAACTACTAAAACTGACTTTTGCCCCTTATTATCCACCAATAATAAGCTACCAATTTTATCAATCAGATAATACTCATAGATTTTATTGTCATTCATAAAATTTAAGAAATAATCAATAAATACTTTGTCTGATAATGGTAAATATTCATTTACTTCTAAATGTCGTCTAGCAAGCAATGTTAAATCATTAAAATAATCATATGAAAGATTAGTAATTTGTGAAATTAAATCATTGCTGCTGTCATTTTTATCTAAAAATATATCAATGACATTTTGATTCATCGCATTCAGACCAGCTTGGTAGTCTTTACTTGCCGTGAGTAATAATTTTTTATATTTATGCTGTTTCAGTTCTTTACATATTTCTATACCATTTTTAACTGGCATAATATAATCAATAACTAATACGCTAATTTCTTGAAACTTGTCTTTTATATTTGCAATTTTTAGAATCTTATTTAAATCAAGTTCAATAACAGTTTTTTGTGTAACATTATTGTACTCAGCATCAAACTCATTAAGTATGTCTAATTTTATTTTTGGCACATATTCACATATATTGTTTGCAAACTCAGCTACATCGCTAAATATCTTTACCTCAAAACTCTCTTCTAGAGCATGTTTAATTGCTAGTGGTATAATTATATTATCATCAAGACACACGACTGTTGTTTTAAAGTAAAACAATGGTAAGATATTCATAAACCCCTCATGAAATCAGAAAAAATTTAAACTAGAAATAATTACACCACATATATGATAATCTTTAATATCAAGCATCTTATTATCTAAGCCCTTAACTATTGACATTAAATAATAATCATCGTCAAATAATACTTTTTTTATACTTATATTACCAGTATGCAGATGTTTCACAATCACATAATCTTGATTTTTGGCAGAAGCACTTTTATCCACAAATAAAATACTACCTAATTCAAATAATAAACCAAGCTCTTGAACTTTTATTGCTAATTTATCTGTAGCATCATCACCAAAACTATATCTAATATATTCAACTACATCACAATTAGGAAAATTGCTAATATCAGATAGTTTAATCAAAGGAATTATAAGATTTGAGGACTCAATTTTTGAATTTTGAACTTCGGACAGTTTGCTAAGAACTAACTCATCTAATGACAATTTAAAATATTCTGCAATAGGAGCTAATGTTTCTATTGTAGGATTTCTAATATCGCCAGAGCGTAATTTTTGTATGGTAGCTGTTGGAATGTTTATCTGCAAGCTCAGATCATTCCCACTCAAACCATGCTCACGCATAAGCATAGCAAGATTCTCAGCTATAAAATTTACCATGATATAATTTCCAATTAAAGTTATACTGTAATTGTAACATGTTTCACATAGAAAATATTATAGTACTCAAAATAATATTATAATACTTTTAGATTTATAACAATGATACCATATCAATAAACCATTGCAATACATGGTTCATAATATAACCAACAAACACCAATAAAAATTGGTACTTGTATTTCTTTGACACAATGTTTATGACATTCTTATCTCAAAATTAAAACTAATCTATAATATGCTTATATCCATGAATCTTCTACAACTCATGGATATACTTCTATTTACATTAATTAATTTATTTTAGTTTGGATTTTGTACCATATTTATTCTAACATCCGCATTCTTACAGCTAGGATCACAGTACCCTCCTGATTGATAATGACTTGTATCAACCATATTTGCATCAAACTTAAGCGAATAATTAGTCCGAGTACCAAATAAGTGAAGAATTTTATTTGAATCAATAACAATCTTTGCTGACAAATCTCCATCGCCTGCAATTCGCTTACTATAATAATTTCCATTCAAAGAAATAGGAGCAAATAAATATATAGAACCATTAGGAAAAGTATTATACCACCCATATTTCACGTATTCAATCTTACTCTGATCAACCTTATACTCATTTATCGTATTAAACACTTCACTAGCTTCATTTACTAGTTTAGGGCAGTTCGCTATATCTTTTGATGTATAACAATCAAAACCATGTGATAATAAATAGTCTTGACGCATTGATAAGGCTTTTTCTGCACTTTTCAGGAAGTTTGACATATCAACGTCAAAGTATTGAGCTACTGCTGATTTCTGATAGTGTTTTACAAAGGTTAAATCTTCATTTGTTAATTCTACCATTGCTTGAAGTTTAGCTTGAGCTGATACTACTTCACGTGATGGTGTTGGTGTGGTTAAGTCTATACCTACGTCTGTGTAATTAGTAATTGTTGGATTATAGTAGAACAATCTATCTTTAATAGGATTACCACTTACATCTTTTACTTGTGATTGAACTGTTTGAGCATAAGTTAAGATACCATTAATAATTTGGTTACAACTATTTAAGTCTTTGAAGCTACATTTAGCTACATAGTAATCGCCAGATGATGCTTTAGTAAAGATTGATGGTAATTTAGATGTATCTCCACCTAATTGTAATGCTTCTACTGAAATACTTGCATTCATTGATTGGTTTAATCCACTACTTTGGATATTACTAGTTATGCTACCTATACCAAATTTAGCACCCATTTTTGAATTAAATGTTTGTTCGTCTTGGTGTGAGGCAAACTCTATCTTAACATTTACTGCTAATAATGCTCCTGCTGTGGCATTACTTACATAAGAATCTCCACAGTAAGTTAAGAACTGGTTTACTCCTGCTGCATATGCTTTTTGTGCTATTGCTGTTAGGTTGTCATTTCCAAAGTCTTGGGGTTCAAAGTCTGCACTCCAACCAAAGTCTTGTAAATAAGAGAAGTTACGTGTATAGCTATCATCTTGTACATTTTTTACAAAGTTTGCTGAAGCTGATGCACTGAATGAACCCCAACCAACTTTGCCACCTACTGATACATTTAAATTTTCTTTTAACTGCTTTTCGCTAATTTGATCATTTAGAGAAACATGACCTTTGGGTTGTTTTAATGCATTTGGTGTTGCAGCATCTTTCATACAAATAGCTGTTGCTGGTAAGCCTGTTGGTTGATATACGCCCTGACCTAGTTTCACCCACGTATCTTGTGGTGCTCCTTGTACTATTGGTGTATCTGCGTTCACAACATCTTGTGAAGCATCTAACTTTTGAAGAGAGTTTTTAGTCTGTGTTGTTTGTGGAGTGTTTCCCTCGTTACAACCTACAATACTTAATGCTAACCCTGAGCTAGCAAGTAGTATACATATCTTTTTCATTCAATTCCCTTATAATATATAAATTATTATTTATCTATATTCATAGAATACTTTATAAAGATAAATAACAATCAAATTAAAATGTATAGCATATTAAATTAGACACAATCATCATATATTTAGCATAAAATATGCAAATAACTATTCCAATCCACACATATATGTATTTTAATATAAGAAGAAAACCAAAATCAAGATTATATGATACAAAACACCCAATAAACGTAAAATAATCTACATTACGTAGACTAATGCAACATAAATAGGCATTCTATGATGAAGTTAATGGTAATATCACCGTCGGGAGCTTTAAATAACAAAAGTGCCACAAAGGGCACTTTTATACACAGATATCAAATAAAGCATTTTTTATTTTATTTAAAACTTACTGTCTAAATTTATTTATTGAAGCTTTAACCACATCTTCAATCTTTTCAGATATGCTAAATTTCTCACGTAAATAATTAGCATCATTATCTTCGGCAATAAATTGGATTACTTTTTGTAGGGCATCTAATGCGTTTAGGTCAATAGCATGTTTTTCTAATTTATCAATAGTTGCCATAATATCATCACGCAATAAAGTTTTTTCAAATGTTTTAGGATGTACAATTTCTCCATCCAAGCCAAAGCGACAAGCTTGAAAACGATTATAGCTATACACTAAATAATCATCTTTCGCAGGTAAGTATTCTCTCTCTTCTAATAAATACTTACAAAGAACTTGTAAATACACGGCAATCACAGCTGCTTTTTCTACAGTTAAAGGCGTATCACAAACACGTAATTCAATTGTACCAAATTCAGGCTTAGGACGAACATCCCAATAAAAATCTTTCATGCTATGAATCGTGCCAGTTTGTTCCATTTTCGAAAAGTACTCACGATCAAAAGTATCCCACTCCAAAATAAATGGAGCGTGCCCACTTAATGGGAAGGCAAATACTGAGTTTAATCTAGATGAATCAAAAAATGTATCAACTCCGCGACCAAATGGAGACGATGAAGATAAAGCAATAAACTGAGGAACAAATCTATTCAAGGCATGCAGCAAGTACAAAGCATCATCACCAGAGCTACAGCCAATATGAACATGCTGCCCAAAAACTGTAAATCGTTTAGCAAGATAGCCATAGCGTTGGTAGAGATCTTTATATCTTTGTTTATCAAAAATACTTTGTTCTGTCCAACATTGGAATGGATGTGTACCGCCACCAGCTACTCCGATATTCATTTCATCACAAGCAGTTAGCAAAGTACTTCGAATTTTATGTAACTCAGCTAATAATCCGCTATAGCTTAAATGAACACTTGTATTAATTTCAATCATACTTTCTGTCATCTCAGGAGTATAATGTTTTTTAGCAAAACTATTTTGCCATAAAACCTCTAATACTTGCGGGCTAGTTTGAGTTAAATCAAATGTTTTGTTATTAATTAATTGTAACTCAAGCTCGACACCCATAGTGTAAGAATCTGAATCTTTAAATTTACCTAACATACAGCACCTCCATTGCAAAATCAACATCTATAACTAATACAAAGACCGCTATCAAACTCTTGGACTTTGTTACTTATCATTTCCTCTAATAAACAAAAAACTACTTTAAAATCTATATTTTTCTTATATTCAAAAATTTCACTCTAACATTTTATCTTATTTATTTGTTATTTACCAAATTAATAATTTTTTCTATGACATGAATTGGTCTTAAATTAGTAGTATTAATCGTAGCATCACTAACTGCATCATAAAAACCTTTTCGCGACTCAAATAGATTTTCAACCTTTTGTTTTACGTCTTGGTTAGCTAAAAGTGGTCGTTTATTTGGCGACTTTATTAACCTATCTACAATAATATCAAGACTTGCAATCAGTTGAACTACAAAGCTATTATCTTGCATAATCATTTGACGGTTTTCTGGACGTATTACACATCCACCACCCAATGACAAAACAAAATCATCTGAGCTTTGTAAAATATTTCTTAAGGCAAGCGTTTCACGATTACGAAATCCTTCCTCACCTTCTAATTCAAAAACGGTAGGAATATCAACGCCACACATAAATTCAATATATTTGTCTAAATCAATAAATTGCTTACCTAAATAATCAGCAAGATACTTACCTATCGTTGTTTTGCCGACTCCAGTTATCCCAACGATTATAATGTTATTATTTGTTGTCATATAAATCATTCACTAAAACACGTGGAGTTATAAAAATCAATAACTCTCTTTTTTCGTTCTTTATTTTTTGCGTCTTAAATAACCATCCTAAATATGGGATATCCCCCAATCCAGGAATTTGTTGTACTGATACAGCTTGCTCATCAATATAAATACCACCAACTAAGATAGTTGAACCATCTTTCACAAGAACCTGTGTATTCACACTATTGGTATCAATAGCTGGTACTGATTGAACATACATTGTACTAGGAGAATTCTTCTGAATACTCACATTTAGCATAATATTACCATCATTTGTAATCTGAGGGGTCACCTGTAGTGCTAAAGTTGCATTTATAAAGGCTATATTAGTGTTACCAGCACTAGAAACTTGCTGATAAGGAATTTGCATACCTTGCTGAATACTAGCAGTTTGATAATTTGCAGTAATCACCTTAGGACTAGATATGGTACGTCCTTCACTCTGTAATTCCATCGCATCTATTTCTAAACCAATAATGGTATTTGAATTAGGTTTAAAAATAGCAGATATACCTCCTTTTGTATATGTACTCATATCAGAATTTATAAATTTGCCAGTTCCACTATTGTTATAGATAGAGTTTGTAAAACCACTCCCGCCAATACTAAGTGCATTCTCTAAATTATTTGAAACCACGATATTATTATTTAATCCAGCCAATAAAAGCCTAGAGCCAAGATCGCGTTCAAAGCTATTTGATGCTTGAACTATTCTAGCCTCTATTAGTACCTGCTTAACAGGAACATCTATCTTATCAACAAGCTGCTTAATTTCTTTCAATCTAGTTGGAGTATCATGGATTATAAGCATATTAGTCCTGACGTCAATTAATATGCTTCCTCGCTCAGATAACATACTAGAGTTGTCATCTTCTTTATCTTTAATATTTAATGCCTTATTAGTAGAATTTGGACTTGCAAAACTAACTAAACCACTAGCTGAGTTATTACTCATATTACTCAAATTTTGCGCATTGATAGTTTTTGCTAGATTTGCAGTTCCCTGTTGCAACATAGATTGTACGGTTGATGCCACAGCATATTTTAAATGAATGGTTAGTGAATCAACTGCTTCAATTGCTTCTTGGGACTTTTCATTTTCTTGCTTTGCTTTACTAATACTAGCTAACTCTGATGATGGTGCAATATGAATAACATTTCCATCTTTACTCATACCTAAGTTTTTAGAGTCCAAAATAATTTGTAATGCTTGATTCCAAGGTACGTTATTTAATCGTAATGAAATATTACCACTAACAGAATCACTTACTAAAATATTATAACCACTAAAATCTGCAAGCAACTGTAATAATGACCTTATACCTATATCTTGAAAATTTAAGGTTATTTTATCGCTTTTAGTTTGATTTAAATTTGGAATTCTACCTTCTGGTTTAATATCTTTTTTGCGAATATTTATTACTAATTTATTTTGTAACTGATAAATTGCATAATCCCAAATATTTCGATTAATAAGTTCAATATTTAGTTGATTAACACTACCTTTCTTAACATCAATAAATTTTACAGGGCTAGAAAAATCCCTTACATCCATTCGTCCAATAATAGACTCATTAAATGATACATTATTTAGTTTTACAAAAAGTCGCTCTCCTACACGTTGTTCTTTAATCTTTATTTGACCATTATTGGATGAGTAATTAGTAGTAATAACCCCACCAGATAAGTCATCTAACTCAAACGTGATATCTTTAATTAAAGATAAATTATTTACCGCTGTTGTAAATCCTTGTTGTTTATTCTTTTGAATTAAATGCGGCTTAGTTTCTTGCATAAAAATCAGCTTAATATCTTTTGCACTTTGGTCTAGATTATAAGTAACTAAAGCTCCATTTTTTATTACAACCCGTAATTTATTTTGATCTGATGCTAATAATATTCTAGAAATATAATTATTTTCAAAGTCATAATAACTCTTTACAGAGCTTGCATTTGGGATATCCATAATTAAGTCATTACCAACTTTCATAATAGTTGGTTTTTGTGAATGCTCAGAAAAATAAAATGTAATAATTTGTCCATAGGACTCTTGATGATTGATTACATTTATTATTTGATTAGCAAAGCCAAACTTAGTTAAACTATAAAATATTAATAAATTAAATATCTTTCGCATATCTAATTAACTTTTGAGATTAAATTATCATTTTTCCTCAAATTAAACTTTAAATATATCTTACGTTTATACACCTTATTATCTTGCATTTGAACCTCCTCCAATTCAATATTATTTATATTAATTTTTATTATTTTTGCATTTTTTATAGTATCACCAACTTTTACCAGTATTGTTTCATACGGGGTTTTTAGAAAAGCATATTCTTTTTTCTTATAGTCCATTACTCCTACTACTGTTAATTGATTTAGATTAAAATCTTGTAAATTTGAATCTACTCCATTTTTTTGTACATTTTTTGATTTATTAAAAAAATTTATTTGCAACGTTTTATGGATGCTTTGACTTGACTCAAGCTTAGGAACATTGGGAACTTGTACAAATAAACCATTACTTTCATTATTCGATAAAAAAATATCTAAATTATTTGAATACACAAGCATGCAATTGAAAAACAAAATAAGACCTAAGCTGAATCGGAACTTATTCACTTATTTTCTCAAATAAAATATTGATATAACCATATGTATATCAAGTAAATCATCGTTTACTCTAGCTACTTTCATTTCACTAACCTGCATAATTTTCTGTCCAGTAACTAATTCAGAAATAAAATAGCTTAGAGATTTTGCATTACCTTGCAGGGAAATATTAATCTGCTTGCTCCAAATATTATTTTTTAGAACATTCCCATCAGAGTCAGGCTGAATGCTCACTATGTTTAACCCCGAATCCTCTACTAACCCACTAAATAAAATCATTATTAATGATATTTCTCCACTTGCAAATAACTTCTCATCCAGTGATTTATCTAATATATCTAACTCTACTAATTTGCTTGTAAACGATGGAATACTTTTTATTATTATAGAAGACTTCACAATATCTTCTTTTAGATTTATTTCTTCAGTCTGTTCTACTTCTAATTTAATCAGGTATTCAGATAAATAACTTTTATACAAAACATAACTAAAAAGTACTATAAATAAAAGAGTAAAAAAGCCTAAAATCTTGGTATCCAACAAATATATTTTGCTTAACTTGTCAGTGAATAATTTCCTAATATTCTGATTCATACTCTGGCTTTAAAGTTTTATTATGAATACTTGCACTCATTTCAAAAGCATAACTACCATCATCTAACACACTATTAGCTTGCAAAAGTGGTTTTTGAAAAACTCCATTTGATTCACGTAACGAATCTATAAATTGAGCGATATATAATGGATTTAGCGCAATACCTTTAAAATTTACAGAAGAATCTTTCTTAGAAATTTCTAAATTTGTAAAATAAATTTGTGATGGCACTGATTTATCTAAGTATTGAATAATTTCAACCATTTCAGTTTTATTTTTCTCTAATGTCTTTATAAACTCAAGCTTTTCTTTAGCTATATTTAATTTATTCTGAAAATCATAAGCGGGTGCCATTTGCACATCTAGCTTATTCAAGCTATCTTTAAACACTTTATTTACATTTATCTGCTTTAATATTGATATTTCTAGAAAACATAAGAATATTAGATTCATGACTAAAGGAATAACAATTGCAACTGATATAAATAAATATGCACGATATTGTTTATACAAAATAATTTTTTCACGGTAATTATGTAAATTAAGTCTATGCAAAGTTATGCCCCCAAGTAGCAAGTGCAATTGCAGTCACTAATTGCATAAACTCACTACGTGATGTTATAGCTATCTGCGGCGGAAAAAGTTCATCTATAAATCGGCATGTTTCTATAAACCCACCTTTAATTATCTCTTCTTGTAATCCAGGAAATATAGAATTAGTTCCCATGAGATATAAATTATATTTATTAAAATGTATATCAGCATGTACCATCAGGTTTGAATTAATAATTTGGCTCAATTTATTTACATCAGCAACTATCTGTTTTAAAATATTATTATGCTCTAAAAACTCCAATTCATTTTTTGTCAAATTTAAGTAATTAACTGCTATAGTGTCTGAATAAACTACTTGGGAATCAGTAATAAAATATGCTCTTATATAATCATGCTCAATATCCACTATCCAAATACTAGTTGTTATACCATTACTTTTAAGCAATATTCGAAATAAATTTTCTAGCGCAAATGTTTCTACTTCAATTGCTGCTAATTTAATACCGGCAAGCTCCATCAATATCTGTGACTCTTCGAGCTTCTCTTTTTTAGCAATAACTACTTGGGCTAATTGTTGCCTATCTTCAATTTTAATAATTTTATAATCAAATTCAATATTTTCAATGCCTAGATCTTGTATCAAAATATTACGCAAATAATTATTAATTTCTAATGTGCTAATTTCAGCTGGTACTGCCAATTCTTTTATAATAATATCAGAATTTAATATCTTAATTGCGGCATGATCGTATCTCTTATTAAAACTATGCCATGTGTAATTTAGCATACTTGCTACATGTTCAATTAGTATAGATTTTATTTCTATATTATTAGCTGTAATTTTGCTTATAGCATAATTAGAAATAATCAGACTATCTTGCTCTAGTTCTACCATCTTAATATAGCTAGAATCAATGTCTATCCCAACGCAACGATTAGTAGTATATCCAGATACAACATTACGCAAAAATTGAGTAAGTTTATTGTATTTTTTCACAAAGTTCATGTATAAATATAACAAAAGCCAAGCTAAAAAGCTTGGCTAAGTGCAATGAATCTGGTTAGATTATTGTGCAGCAGACGCTTCTGGAGCAGAAGCTTCAGGAGCAGATGCTTCAACAGCAGTATTAGTTGTTTCTGTTGTAGTTTCTGTTGTAGTAGCAGAAGCTTCAGTAGCAGAAGCTTCAGAAGAAGCTGAATCCGCATTGTGTGAACATGCTACAAGAGCCAAACCAGCGATCAAAGCAGCTAGTAATTTTTTCATATTAGAATACCTTTCAAAATATATTTTGTAAAAACTATCTATTTGTTAACAATAGTTAGGGTGTATGTTACCACAATCCAAATAAAAAACAAATCTTATTATCCGCGCTTAGAATGCTTACGTGCAAAGTCAAGTGCTTTAAGCTGCGCTAAAACTATTTCTAGTGATGCATATGCCTTAGCACTGTCATCATCCAAAGTAGAGTTTGAATGCTTAATCCGTGCTTCAGCCCTAGTCTTCTCTTCTAATAACTTAGATTCATCTAAGTTTTCAGAACGTTCAACTACGTCTGCTAACACTGTTACTTTATTACTTTGAACTTCCATAAAGCCACCAGAAATAGCATAAATTAAATGCTCTTCTTGGTGTGGTATTTTTACACGAAATACCCCAGGAATTAATTTATTAATTAATGAAATATGATTAGGGTAGATACCTAGTTCACCTTCGGAACCAGGCGCTACGACATACTCAGCAACTCCAGAGAAAATTAACTCCTCTGAACTTACAACATCAACTTGCATCGTTGTCATAACGTCTGCTCCCATTAATTAATTTTTTTTGCTTGTTCTACAGCTTCTTCGATTGAACCAACCATATAGAATGCTTGCTCAGGCAAATGATCGTACTGACCATCCAAAATAGCTTTAAATCCAGCAATTGTATCTTTTAATGATACGTATTTACCAGGAGAACCTGTAAATACTTCAGCAACGAAGAATGGCTGAGATAAGAATTTTTGAATTTTACGAGCACGAATAACCGTTAGCTTATCTTCTTCAGATAATTCATCCATACCAAGAATCGCAATAATATCACGTAATTCTTTATATTTTTGTAATGTCATCTGAATACCACGAGCTACATTATAGTGTTCTTCACCAACTATTAGTGGATCTAATTGACGAGATGAAGAATCAAGCGGATCTACAGCCGGATAGATACCCAAAGCAGCAATATCACGACTCAATACCACAGTTGCATCTAAATGGGCAAATGTAGTAGCTGGTGACGGATCAGTCAAATCATCTGCAGGTACGTATACCGCTTGAATTGATGTAATAGATCCATTTTTAGTAGATGCTACGCGTTCTTGGAATTTACCCATTTCCTCAGCTAACGTAGGTTGGTAACCCACAGCTGAAGGCATACGTCCTAATAATGCAGATACTTCAGTACCAGCAAGAGTATAACGGTAAATATTATCTACAAACAATAACACATCTTTACCTTCATTACGGAATTGTTCCGCAATAGTAAGACCTGTTAAAGCAACACGTAAACGATTCCCTGGAGGCTCATTCATCTGACCATATACTAACGATACTTTATCTAGTACGTTAGATTCTTTCATTTCATGGTAAAAGTCATTACCTTCACGAGTACGTTCACCAACGCCAGTAAATACAGAATAACCACTATGTTCGATCGCAATATTACGAATCAATTCCATCATGTTTACTGTTTTACCAACACCGGCACCACCGAATAAACCTACTTTACCACCTTTTGCAAATGGACATAATAAGTCAATAACTTTAATACCTGTTTCCAAAAGTTCCGTTGTTTGAGAAATTTCATCAAACTTTGGAGCTGCTTGGTGGATTGCACGACGTTGTTCTGTAGCTACAGGACCAGCTTCGTCAATTGGATTACCCAATACATCCATAATACGACCTAATGTAGCCGTACCAACAGGAACAGAAATAGGTGCACCAGTACTAAATACTGTTAAACCACGTTTTAAACCATCTGAACTACCCATAGCAATAGCACGCACAACTCCATCACCAAGCTGTTGTTGTACTTCTAAAACTAAATCACCACCAGTAGTAAGTTTTAATGCGTCATAAATTCCTGGAACGCTATCACGTGGAAACTCCACATCAACAACGGCACCAATAATTTGGACAATCTTTCCTTGTACCATACTTGTATTCCTACAAAGAGTTACTAAACAGCTGCAGCACCAGCACAAATTTCAGCTAATTCTTTAGTAATTGCTGCTTGACGAGATTTATTATACGCTAAACTTAGCTCATGAATTGCTTCACCAGCATTGTCTGTTGCCGCACGCATTGCAATCATACGAGATGCTTGCTCAGATGCCATATTATCAGCTACACACTGATAAACAACAGACTCTAAATAGCGAGGAATTAATAAATCTAAAACTTCTTCTGCAGAAGGTTCATAGATATAATCCCAAGGATATTTAGATTCAACTTTTAAATCACGTTCTGAAAGCGGTAGCAATTGTTCAAATGTAGCTTGTTGCTTCATTGTATTCACAAATTTTGAATACACTACATATACTGCATCCAGCTCTTGCTCATAGAATCTTTTAAATACACCACTTAATGGACCAATTAATTTAGCCATCTGAGGAATATCACCAAGACCTACTGCCGAACTCATAATATCTAATTTTAGGCGATTGGCAGCAACCATACCTTTTTGTCCAAGTGCACAAACAGTCACATCTACAGTCTGTTCTTGAAAATCACGCAACTTTTCAGCAAAAAGCTTCAATGAATTGGTATTCAAGCCACCACATAAACCTTTATCAGCTGTTATCAAAATGATACCAACTTTTTTGATTTGTGATGGTTTCCGTAAATAATGAGAAGCTGATTTCTCAGCAGCTTGCGCTAAATGAGCCATTACTTCTCTAACTTTTTCTGCATATGGGCGAGCGGCGCGCATCCGTTCTTGAGTTTTACGCATTTTAGATGTTGCCACCATTTGCATAGCCTTCGTGATTTTTTGAGTGCTTTGAACACTCTTAATCTTCGTCCGGATTTCTTTTCCAGCAGCCATTTTTATCCCTTAAAAAAGTCCAGCTTTAAATCGCAAAAGTAGTTTTGAATTCTTCTAGAGCTTTTACTAAAACTTGTTCATCATCTTTCGATAAATCACCAGTTTTTTCAATACGCTCTAATGATGCAGAACAATTTGCACGTGCATAATCTGCAAAACCAGCTTCAAATTCTAATGCTTTATTTACCGGAACATTTTCATAAACACCATTATTAATCGCATATAATGTTAATGCCATTTCAGATACGTTTAATGGTGAGAATTGTTTTTGTTTCATCAATTCAGTTACTATTTGACCATGACGAAGTTGCTTACGCGTAGCTTCATCTAAGTCAGATGCAAATTGAGCAAACGATGCCAACTCACGATACTGAGCTAATGCAAGACGAATACCACCACCTTGTTTTTTAATAACTTTGGTTTGAGCGGCTCCACCAACACGAGAAACAGAAATACCAGGATTCATAGCAGGACGAATACCAGCATTAAATAAATCAGTTTCAACGAAAATCTGACCATCAGTAATTGAAATTACATTTGTTGGTACGAATGCTGATACATCACCGGCTTGTGTTTCAATAATAGGCAATGCTGTTAATGAACCAGTTTTACCTTTTACTTCACCATTTGTAAGCTTTTCTACATAATCAACGTTTACACGCGCAGCACGCTCTAATAGACGAGAATGTAGATAGAATACATCACCAGGATAAGCTTCACGACCAGGTGGGCGACGTAACAATAGTGAAATTTGGCGGTACGCAACAGCTTGCTTAGATAAATCATCATAAACAATTAATGCATCCTCACCGCGATCACGGAAGAATTCACCCATTGTACAACCTGAATAAGGTGCTAAAAATTGTAATGCAGCTGATTCTGAAGCAGTGGCAGCAACTACAATAGTATGTCCCATTGAATCATGCTCTTCTAAATAACGTACAACGTTAGCAATAGAAGAAGCTTTTTGCCCAATAGCTACATAAATACAAATTACACCTGTATTTTTCTGATTAATAATAGTGTCTAATGCGATTGCTGTTTTACCAGTCTGACGGTCACCAATAATCAACTCACGTTGACCACGACCAACAGGAACCATAGCATCAATTGCTTTCAAACCAGTTTGCAAAGGTTGACTTACTGATTGACGAGCAATAACGCCCGGAGCAACTTTTTCTACAGGAGATGTAACTTTAGCATCAATTATGCCTTTACCATCAATTGGGCGACCAAGTGCATCAACTACACGACCAACCAATTCACGGCCAACAGGAACTTCTAAAATACGTCCTGTACAAGAAACTTCATCGCCTTCTTTGATATGCTCGTAATCACCTAAAACTACTGCACCAACAGAATCACGTTCTAAGTTCATCGCCATACCATATACATTACCTGGGAATAAAATCATTTCCCCTTGCATAACTTCTGACAAGCCATAAATACGTACGATACCATCTGTTACAGAAACTACCGTACCTTTACTACGATAATCACTAGAACTTTGTGTACCATCAATTTTTGACTTGATAATATCACTAATTTCAGAAGGATTTAATTGCATGAATCGCTCCTATTTTTATTTAGTAAGTTGAGTAGCTAAGTTTTCTAGCCTACCCTTAACTGAACCATCAATAACTTTGTCATCAATAGTTACCTTGATACCTGCGATTAAATCTGGATTAACTTTTACGTTTACCGCAATTGTTTTTCCAAATTTTTTTGACAAGATCTGCTCAAATTCTTCAATCTCAGTTGAGCTCATCTCATACGCAGACTCAATAACCGCATCTGCACGTTTTTGATCTTCTAATACTAGTTCACGAAAAACAGTATAGATCTCTGGCAATGCAAGTAGACGATTATTATCAGCTAACATGCTCAACAAATTAATCATGTCCTTATCATCTCTACCTAATAGAGCTGTAATAACATCTATAACCTGCTGGCTATTAACCTTTGGATTATTCAACATGTCATGAAATTCATTGCTTTTAGACACCTCAGCTAAACTAGCCAAAGTTTTCATCCAAAACTTTTGTTCTTCACGTTCTTTTGCAAGTATGAATAATGCCTGAGCGTACGGGTGAGCAATAATAGTCATTTGTGACATTATGATTATAACTCCGCCTTAAGTTGAACTAGAATTTTTTCATGACGTGAACGATCAACTTCTGCACGAATAATTTGTTCTGCTCCACGCACAACTAAATCAGACACTTGCAGACGTAAGTCTTCTTTCATCTTCAAAAACTCTTGCTCGATTTGAGATTTTGCATCAGCCATAATACGATCAGCTTCAACTTGAGCTTTATCCTTAGCAGCCTCTACAATTTGATTAGAGCGTTTTTCAGCATTAGCAATAATTTCGTTTGCACGTCCCTGAACTTTTTTTAATTCTTCAGCGACTCTTGATTCTGCATCCAATAATTGTTGCTTACCTTTTTCCGCAGCAGCCAAACCGTCAGCAATACGCTTAGAACGCTCTTCAATCATTCCATTTAAAGGCGGCCAAACGAATTTCATTGTAAATATCACTAGAATAGCAAACGTTATGGCCTGCCCTAGTAATGTTGCGTTAATATCCACGCTTAAACTCCTTACAAAGTCTAGCTATAAGATTAATGAGCTGATTTCAATAATTCTAAAGCAGTAGATAAAATTGGATTATTGAATACAAACAATAAAGCAATACCAACACCAATCATTGAAATAGCATCCAATAAACCTGCGATAATGAATAATTTAGTTTGTAACATTGATACCAATTCTGGTTGACGAGCAGAAGCTTCCAAAAATTTACCGCCAAGTAAACCAAAGCCTAAAGCAGTACCAAACGCGCCTAAACCAATCATGATTGCAGCAGCGATTGCAGTTAAACCAGAAATATTAGAAATAATTGCTTCCATTAACAAACTCCTAAGAGAAAACAAAAATTATTTATTTTAAACACCCTTTTTCAAAGGCATACACCATTAATGATCTTCAACTGCTAAACTCAAGTAAACAATAGTCAAAACCATGAATACAAAAGCTTGCAAAGTAATAATTAAAATGTGGAAAATAGCCCATGGTCCACCCAACATCCATTGAGCACCCCAAGGTAATAAAGCAATTAGAATGAAAATTAATTCACCTGCATACATATTACCGAATAGACGCAATGCCAAAGAAATAGGTTTAGAGATCAACTCAATCATCTGAAAGATGAAATTAATTGGACCAAGTTTTGGACCAAATGGAGCTGAAAACAACTCTTTCACCCAACCACCAAGACCTTTAGCTTTTATGCTATAACCAATAATCAGAAATAAAACTGATATAGACATAGCAAGAGTAGCATTCACGTCAGCAGAAGGTACAGCACGCCAGTGAGCTTCTGGATTTCCTGTCTGATGATTAATCCAGCTGATTAAATCAATAGGCAATAAATCCATCAAGTTGAATAAGAACACCCAACAAAAGATAGTCAACGACAAAGGAGCAATAAACTTACTCTTTTTGTGAAAAATATCTTTAACTTGACTGTCTACCATATCAACAATCAACTCAATAAAGAGCTGAAACTTACCAGGGTTTTCCACCTTTGCCCGTCTAGCAACTAAGCCAAAAACAGCAGCAAAAATAAATCCCAAAATAAGAGACATAGTAAACGTATCAATGTTTAGCGCCCAAAATCCACCATGCTCTCCACTCATAGTTACGTTGTTGAAAGTTAAATGGTGAACAATATACTCAGTTGATGACGCCATTAAATACTCCACAAAAACTAAATAACTATTATTTCGCCTGTTTATACAAGCTAAACCAATAGCTACTTAGCGTAACCACATAAGTGGCAAACAATGCCAAAACATGCACTTTCTTAAAAAGAATAAAAACCAAAGCAAAGCCAATTAAATTTGTAAAAAACTTAAACAACTCAGCTTTTTGGTGTTTAGCAAAAACCTGCCCAGCTGGTAACACTCTATTTACTTTTGCAACCCTAATATATACGAGAGTTGGTAAAACAACCAAAGCACCACCAAAAAAAGCAGACATTAGCACGTACACGTCCAAACTTAATACTGCCACAGCTAAGCACAACAACCATAGGTAAATTTGCAACTTAACCACATGCATATATTTATATAAAGCACTTCTAGCACTGTTATAACGCGTCATTATAACACATCCAATTTATTTATTTACTTTATTAACAATCATATTTAAATATACATTTACAACAATACACATCTAAATAAAATCCACTTAAATTACAATAAGTTGCATAAAATAATTTATACACTTACTGTTGCATTATCACATCAAACAAACCCATAATACCGACATTATATATCCGCCTTATTTTTACAGCCACGTTCAACCAACACAGCACATACACCACTACCTGTAACATTAGTCATAGTACGCATCATATCAACGATCTTATCAATGCCAACAACTAATGCAAGCCCTTCCAATGGCAGACCAACACTAGTCAGAACAACTATTGCCATAATTGATGCCGTCCCAGGGACTCCCGCAGTACCTATAGTAGCAACAGCCGCAGTAATCACGATTAATATATACTGAAACATACTTAAATGGATACCAAATACTGTCGCCGTCATAATACAAACAATAGCAGGAAAAATAGCACCACAGCCATCCATCTTCATAGTTGCACCTAAAGGAGCAACAAATCCACTTGTCCGACTACTAATACCAACCCTATCTACCAAAGTTTCTAGAGTAACAGGCAAAGTACCCAAACTAGAAGAGGTTGTAAATCCTGTAATCATTGCTGGCCAAAATTGCTTAAAAAAGACAATTGGATTTTTATTAGCAAATATTGCTAATAAAATTGCATAAACAATTAATTGAATAAAACAAGCCAAATAAACTGCTATAATAAACTTACCAAGAGGTAATAAAGCATCAGCACCGTAATTATGCCCAACGTCAACTAGTAAAGCAAAGATACCATATGGTGATAAACGAATAATTTTACGCGTAATAACAAACATTACTTTTGAAAATTCATCAAAAAAGCTTTTTACATGCGGCGCTTTATTACCCATTGATGTTAATGCTAATCCAAAAAAGATAGCAAATATTATTACTGGTATCACCTGACCTGAAGCAATTTGTCCAATAATATTACCTGGAACCATATCTAAAAAAATTTGACTTACAGCAGGAATATCACGAGGTTGATAGTTTTGCATTGCCGATGACAATATTAAACCCTGTCCAGGATTTATAAAAACCCCGATTATAACACCAACGCTTGCCGCTATCAACGCAGTAACCATAAACCACAGCAAGGTACGACTACCCAGCATCTTCACTAAAGACATATCTTCTAATTTTGCAAAACTAGATACAATAGTTGAAAAAGTTAATGGTATAACAATTAACTGGAGTAGCTTTATAAACACACTACCAATAGGAATAATTGCATCGATTACAACATTGGGTAAAAGCCTACCTGCAAATAAACCTAAAAACAGCGCTAATAAGCATTGGTTGCCAAAACCTATTTTCATGTATCTCATATTTTAAATACCTCATATGTAATCATCAGTAATTATTTTTATTAAATCTCCGAATTTAATTTTGCTGCTGTAAAGCTACCGCAAGTAGGTATAGTATATAACATATTAAATGTTTCAATATAAATATATGATAGAATGTAGCTAAGTATATTCAAATAGCTTTATAAATAATGAAAAAAACAATAATAACTAACATAATGTTTGTATTATCATTCTTACCACTTTCAGCAATTCGCGCTCTAGGCGCTGTTGTTGGAATAGTTGCATTAAAAATATCCAAAAGAACAGCTAATCGATTAAAGAACAACCTATTAAAGTCTTCAATTGCAACTACTGAAAATGTAGAATCTATTGCTCACCAATCAGCTAAAGAAATGGGCAAAACTCTAGTAGAGTCTGCATTACTCGGATGGACTAGAAACCAAAATCTCGATGACTTATTTGAAGTTGATAATAGTTTCGATAAAGTATTTGAATTAAAAAAACAAGGTAAAAAACTATTATTTCTAACTCCACACATTGGCAACTTTGAAGTTGCGATGAAGTTTTATGGAAAATATCTGCCTATTGATATATGTTATTTATATAAACCTACTAAAAATAAAGATTTCAATCAAATTATGCTAAATGGTAGAAAAACAATAAATATGCATCCAGAACCTACGACTAGAAAAGGCGTATTAGCTATGATGAAACATTATCAAAATGGCGGAGACATAGGAATACTCCCGGACAATGTAGCATCTGGAGGTAATGGTGAGTGGGTAAAATTTTTTGGCCAATACGTATATGCAGCTACTCTAACTGCAAAGCTATGTAAGAATCATGATACATCTACTGTTTTAGTTCAAAGCTTAAGAACAAAAACTGGTTTCCGCTCTAGATGTATAATTTTTGAACCCAAAACGACAGACATAAAAAGTATAACTCAAGAACTTTACCACGAAATAGAAAAGATGGTTATGGATGCACCAACGCAATATTATTGGTCGTATGATCGTTATCGTAATGTAGGACACGCTAAACCAAAACCAACTAACGATTAACTTAATAAAGTAATATAAATGCTGAACAAAATTAAAAACATACCAATAATAATTGCATTGCAAATACTACATTTTTTTAGTATGCTACCAATTTCTATCTTAAATAAGATAGGTGATATCCTCGGAGTAATAACTTATCATATACTAAGTGAACGCCGCAGAGTAGGATTATTAAATTTAAAACTATGCTTTCCTGAATGGAGCGAAGAACGGCGTGATAAATTAATCAAAGAACACTTCAAAGAGCTTTTTAAATCAGGTCTGGCCTATGGCTTAATGTTTTTTGCTCCTGCTGATAAGTTAAAAAAAATTGTTAAAATAAGGGGTTTAGAGAATTTTACCAGTATCAACAATAAGTTTCCCACAATAATATTAGCGCCTCACTTCTTAGCACTTGATATCGGTGCAAATCGCCTTACATTAGAAACTCCAGGATACAGTGTATATGCAGAGCAAAGAAATGAATATCTAACCGAAGCAATTAAAAATGCTCGCTTAAGGTTTATTAAAGATAAAGGTGGAGAGATTTTTTCTCGCCAAGAAGGTCTACGTACAATTGTAAGAAAAATGAAACAGACACTTATACCCTTTTATTATCTACCAGATCAAGATATGGATGAAAAAAATTCTGTTTATGTACCCTTTTTCGCTCATCCTTATTGTGCAACTTTAGATACTTTGCCAAAACTAATAAAGCTTACTGGAGCAAAAATTATATCTATGGCAACGTACCGCGAAGGTAATCATTATGTAGTTGAGCTCTCAAAACCTTGGGATAATTATGATATTTCAGATACCAATAAATCGGTAGCTGAAATGAATCACTATATTGAAGAAATGATATTAAAACAGCCAAGTCAGTATTTATGGCTGCATAAACGATTTAAAACTCAACCAAATTTACCTCGTGGTGAATTATACAAATACTGTTAGGAATTTAGAATGAAAGAAGAACTACAGCAAGATATAAGAAAAATATTATTTCCCTATAGCTTAGGCGAAGACATAGGAAATGCCGTTAGCCATTGTGTTGGCGCATTTGTTGCACTTGGTCTAATGATAAGCTTAGCATGGATAGCTGGACGTTATGGTGATTGGTTAGATGGGGTTTCATTCATTTTTTATGGCATTACTATGTTATTCATGTTTGTAATGAGTACTGTTTATCATTCAATGGTAAACACCACCGCCAGAAAAGTAATGAAACGCTTAGATCACGTATCCATTTTTGTTTTAATTCTTGGGTCGTATACACCATATGTTTTTAGTTTATTAAAAACTCCTTTATCTTACATAATGTATACAATCCTAGCAATTCTTGCTATACTAGGTATAATTTTTAAATCTATGCATGCTGGCAAATTTAAAAAAACTAGCACATTCATTTTTGTATTGATGGGATGGATGGCTGTAATATTACTACCACAAATTATTAAAAAACTACCAACTATGGGAGTAGTCTTTATGGTTGCAAGTGGAGTTATTTATACAATTGGTGCAGTCTTCTATGCGTTAAGCAAGTTTCGTTATTCACATATGGTATGGCATATATTTGTACTTATTGCAGCGATTTCGATGTATTTATCAATAGGTTTTTATATTTTACAGTATAGATAGAATATAATAAACCAGTAGAAAAAATTAAATTTAAAGAAAAAAGTAAACGTAGATGAAATACACAATACATAGCTCAGCCATTATTGATGATGGAGCACAAATAGGTAATGACACAAAAATATGGCATTTTACGCATGTATGCGGTGGTGCCAAAATTGGTGAAACATGCTCATTAGGACAAAATGTCTTTATTGGTAATGATGTTATCATTGGTAATAATGTCAAAATCCAAAATAATGTTTCTGTTTATGATGCAGTATATATTGAAGACGATGTATTTTGTGGGCCTTCTATGGTATTTACAAATGTATTTAACCCACGTAGTCATGTGACTCGCAAAAATGAGTACAGAAAGACCTTAGTAAAAAAAGGCGCTACAATCGGTGCTAATGCAACAATAGTCTGTGGAACTACAGTTGGTGAATACGCATTTATTGGGGCAGGAACTGTTGTAAATAAAGATGTCAAAGCATATGCAATGATGGTAGGTGTTCCCTCAAGACAAATAGGTTGGATGTGCCAATGTGGCATTAAGCTTCATATTAATAATAATACTGCAATTTGTGAATCATGCAATTGTAAATATGATATCAAAGATAATTTTTGCATTCCAATCAAATGACTAAGATAAGAGAATTAGCAAATACCAGTGAGCTATCAAAACTTGATACTAGAATATTACTCTCATTGGTAACAGGATTTAGTCACGCTCAATTAATTAGCCGTGACGATCATATAATGAATGATATTCAATTAAGTTTATACAATACTTATTATGACCGCGCAAAATCAGGAGAGCCAATTGCTTATATTGTCGGCAATAAAGAGTTTTTTGGTTATGATTTTACTGTAAATAGTCATACGCTAATCCCACGTCCAGAAACAGAGCATTTAGTGGAAGAAGTGATTAATCTAGCACCTCTAAATGGTAACGTTTTAGATCTAGGTACCGGTAGTGGATGCATCGCAATTAGCTGTAAATTAGAGCGCCCTGACTTAAATATAACAGCTATAGATAATTACAATGAAACCTTGGCAGTAGCTAGGCAAAACTCTATCAATCTTAAAGCTAAAATTAATTTTTTACGCAGTAATTGGTTCGAAAATACATCAGAAAAATTCGATATCATTGTAAGTAACCCGCCATATATTGAAAAAAATGACATTCATATGGCAAAATTACAACACGAACCAATCAATGCATTAACTGACCACCTAGATGGATTTAGCTGTATAGATCATATTGCTAAAAACTGTGTTAAACACATGAATAATGGCGCTTATATTATTATAGAGCATGGTTATAATCAAGGAAATACTGTTAGACAATTACTTCTAGATGCTGGGCTGCACAACATTATAAGCAAGTTAGACTATGCAAAACTAGAACGCTATACTATGGCTTGCTATAGAATATAGTACTTTTGTTCAAGTTTTATGGGAATATGAATATGATGAACTTATACACAACCCCGAATAAACCAAAATTAATTACTTGGTATTCTGCTATCTTATTTATAGCATTTACTTTGGTTAGTTCATATATATACATAGAACAATTAAATCAAGAGGTATTTCTTTATATTAACTCCTATCACTCACTCATACCAAATGAGGTATGGGAGTATACAAATATGATTACCTATTCAAAATATTTTATTATCCCCGCAACTTTAATATTAATTACTGCTATTGGAAAAAGAGAAAATCTAATTAATGTTCTTGTATTAATAGCTATATACTTCGTATTATTTATGGCTCTAAAACATATTTTTCATGAAGCAAGACCGTATGTAACATTACCAACAGGTAGTTTTTACTGGTCTAATCAATTTGAAGATACTACTAAATCAGCATATTTGTCATTTCCATCTGGACATACTGGCAATATCGCAATATTTGCTTTTGCTATGAATATTATGTTTTTTAGTAAAAGTAAAATAATGCAATTCATTATGTTATTATTAATCATATTTATAGGATTAGCTCGTATATGCACAGGATGGCATTGGCCTTTAGATGTTTTAGCTAGCGGCTTAATAGGATATATTTTAACTAAAATTATTTTTGCCATTAACTTTGAAAAAATGACACGGAAGAAAAATGCATATTATTAAGCACCTCGAAAATGCTACTAAACCTATCTTTAGTTATGAAATTGTGCCACCATTAAGAGGCACTACCTCAATTGATGCTATATTTAATATAATTGAACAAGTATTACCATATGATCCTAAATGGATTAATGTAACTACACATGCTTCATCTCTATTATATGTAGAAAAAAATGACGGAACAATTACCAAACGAGTTCATAAGAAACGTCCAGGTACAACAGGCATATGCGGTGTAATTCAAAACAAGTATGGAATTGATGCAGTTGCTCATATGCTCTGTCAAGGATTTTCACAACAAGAAACAGAAGATGCTCTAATTGAGCTTAACTATATGGGCATTGATAACGTATTAGCTCTTAAAGGAGATAATTTAAACTACAAGCGCATTATCAATGATCATGAAACTATTAATCATCACGCAATAGATTTAGTATCTCAAATTAGAGATATCCGTGATGGTAGGTTTTTAGGCGATACTGAATACGATCCAATAAATTTTTGTACTGGTGTTGCTGGATATCCAGAAAAACATTTTGAATCTGCAAATATGGAGCTAAATATTGAATATTTAAAGCAAAAAATAGATGCAGGTGCAGATTATATAGTTACGCAAATGTTTTTTGACAATAACAAATATTTTAACTTTGTAAAACAATGCCGTGAAGCTGGAATAAATGTGCCAATCATCCCAGGAATTAAAGTATTAAAATCAGCTAACCAATTAAATACTATTCCAAAAATGTTTTATGTAGATTTGCCACAGACATTAGTTGCTGATCTATCTACCAATCCACAAAAAGCCGCTGAAATTGGTAAAAAATGGGCCATGCATCAAGTCGGGGAATTATTAGACTTTGGTGTACCATGCGTGCATTTCTTTTTGATGAATGACATTGGCAGTGTATTAGAAATAGTAAAAGAATATCAATAGGGGAATAAAAATTGCGTAAGCCAATTATCGGGGTTACATCTAATTTAGATAATATTTCAGCATTATCAAATTACAGCGACGAATTTATTTTTGTAAGAACTAATTATATTAATGCGATTATTCGCCATGGTGGGATTCCTGTTATTTTAAATTGCAAGACCCCATTAGAAGATGTAAAAACGTTAGTATCTAGTTTAGACGGGGTTTTATTTATTGGTGGGCAAGATGTTGATACTCGTTGTTATAAAGAAGAATCTAAAATTAAATATGATTCAACAATAACAGACTCTGGAACTCCACACTTGCGTCCGCTACGTGATGCACCAAATTATGAGCGAGATTTATTCGAGATAGAAACCTACAAAGAGGCAAAAGAATCTAAAACTCCAATATTAGGAATTTGTAGAGGGTACCAACTAATTAATGTTGCTGAAGGTGGGACACTACATCAAGAAATTCCGCTAACATCAGTATTACATAACATACTACCAGATGAAACTATACCTGCTCATCAAGTTGCTATTTCTATAGATAGTAAATTACATGACATTTTTGGTACAGATTCGATTACAATATACTCTATACATCATCAAGGAATAAAAGACCTTGGTCATAATCTAAGAATTACAGGAATTGCAGAAGACGGTTTAGCAGAAGCTATCGAAGGAACACTACCTAATCATTATGTAATAGGTATACAAGGTCACCCCGAAAGATCATGCCATCATTTTGCAGAAAATAATTTACTGTTTACATCTTTTATTGAAGCATGTAAAAAAACACTTAAAAGATAAAAAATAACTAAAGGAGTTTATATGAAAAAACTTATTGCAACACTATCAATTATTGCTACATCATCAGCATTTGCAGCAAACATTTGTAATAACCCAGTTGCTGAATTACAAACTAATATGGGTACAATACAAGTTCAGTTAAATCCAGCTAAAGCCCCAAAAAGTGTAAATAATTTTGAACAGTATGTTAATTCTGGTTTCTATAATGGTAAAATTTTTCACCGTGTAATTCCTGGATTTATGATTCAAGGTGGCGGTTTTGATAAGTCATTAAACCAAGCGGCAACTAAATCTCCAATTAAAAATGAAGCCAATAATGGTTTATTAAATGATAAATATACTATATCAATGGCTCGCACAAATGATCCAGACTCTGCAACAGCACAGTTTTTCTTTAATGTAAATAATAATGGATTTTTAAACTATTCAGCAACTAATGCTGGATATGCTGTCTTTGGTAAAGTTATTAAAGGCCAAGATGTTGTAGATAAAATTGCATCTGCACCTACTCATACTGAAGGCATGTATGAAAATGTACCAAACACAGCAATAGTAATTACTAAAGCTAAGATGCTTCCTTGCTCTAAATAATGTAAGTGAATGTTAAAATTTCGTAAAGTTGCAATAATTGCACGCCCAGACTCGATACATTTAACTAATTCGATTCATGAGTTAGCTGACATGCTTCAGACGATGGGCATTACTACTTTTATTGACAATAATTTCTTAGGTAGCAATCAACCAACCTCATCATATAAATATTGTAAAGTTGATGATTTCTTATCTAATATTGAACTTGCCATTATTATAGGCGGTGATGGTACATTACTTGCTGCAGCTCGTAAGATAGTTTCACATAATATTCCGATAATTGGAATCAATCACGGCAATCTTGGCTTCATGACTGATATTCCAGCTAATGATATGTTAGAAACAGTCAAAGAATTAATAGAAAATGATGATCATGAGATAGACGAACGAAATCTAATCTCAGCTAAAATAATTCGTAATGAAAATATCATTTACACATCATTAGCTTTAAATGACTTTGTTATTTCACGTGGCTTACTTAGCAGTATGATTGAAATATCTATTTCAATTGATGATGAATTTGTCTGTACGCAAAAATCAGATGGATTAATTATCACAACGCCAACTGGCTCAACTGCATATGCCTTAGCATCTGGTGGTCCGATATTACATCCAGCATCTAAGGCGATCGCGATAGTGCCAATTTGCCCACAATCAATGTCAAATAGGCCTATTGTTGTAAGTGATAATAGTGAAATACAAATTATGATGCTATCAAAAACAGAAGCAGTGGTACATAGTGATGGTCAAGAGTCTTTTACTATTTTACCAAACGATCTAATAGTTATTCATAAATCTACTTTACCACTTAGATTATTACATGCAAAAAATTATAGTTATTATCGCACGCTCCGTAATAAATTACACTGGGCGAAACGTTTATCCTAAGGATATCTCATGCTTTTAAATTTACAGGTCAAAAACTTTCTATTAATAGATGAACTAGAGCTTGATTTCTATAATGGCTTAACTGTAATTACAGGTGAAACTGGTAGTGGTAAATCAATTATAATAGATGCCCTAATGATAATTTTTGGTGCTAAGACGAATAGTGATGTTATTCGCACTGGGCAAAGTTCTGCGTCATTTACAGCAACATTTGATGTAAATAATAGCGATATTCTGGCATGGTTACAAGAAAAAGAATTTTTAGATAATAGTGATGAAAATACTATAATCTGTCGCCGAGTTATTGATCCAAATGGGCGATCTAAAGCCTATATAAATAGTACACCAACTACGCTTGGTGTTATCAAAGAACTTGGTGAAATGTTGCTTGATATCCATACACAACATGCTTCAATTGCTCTGTTAAAAGCTGATAACCAACGTGCCTTACTAGATGATTTTGCCCATATTAATGACAAAGTAACTTTACTACAAGAGTATTATAAACAAATCAACTCATTGACAGAGAAATTACAAAATGCTCGTCAATTTAGCCAAGATATAATCATTAGACAAGAAATTTTGCAAGAAAAAATATCTGATGTAAATAATCTCTCATTACAAGAAGATGAATGGGATAATTTGCAGGTAGAACAAAAGCAGCTTGCAAATGCTAGTCTCATTTTACAAGAGTTAGACTTTAGTATTAGTGCACTAGATAATGAACATTATTCAATGTATGATACTATTTCAACAATATCATCAAAGCTTAATAAAATTCAAGATTACCTCCCTACTTATAAGCAAATTTCGGCATTAGTAGAAAGTATTGATAATGAATTATCTGAATTAGACCGCGAGCTACAAAATGCTGCTGGTTCTATAGAGCAAAATCCAGATCAATTGGCGATTATTGATGCTAGAATTGATGAGATATACTCTTTATCTCGTAAATATAGAATTCGTCCTGAAGACATTAGTGAACAACTTGTAATATGGCAAAATGATTTAAAAAATATCAATACAACATTGGATCTTGATGCTCTAGAGTCAGAACTATCCAAACTTAGTGAAGTATATACTAACCTTGCAAATGATGTATCAAATATACGTAGACAAACAGCAGAAAAATTGAGTTTTTCCGTAACTGAGTTATTACATACACTTGCAATCAGTGGCGAATTTAAAGTTCAAATGGACAGATTAACTAAACCTTCAGCAACAGGTATAGATGCGATATCTTATCAAGTTTGCTTCAATAAAGGCATGCAATTACAAGCTTTAAATAAAGTTGCTTCAGGAGGTGAGTTATCTCGCGTAGCACTCGCTTTATATGTAATTCTTAGCATCAACAATCCACCAGAAATAATTATATTTGATGAGATTGATGTCGGAATTGGTGGTGGAGTTGCACAAGTTGTTGGTCAACTTTTAAATAACCTAGGTCTGGCTAAACAAGTTATTTGTATTACACATCAGCCACAAACAGCGAGTTGTGGAAATAATCATTTGTTAGTATCTAAGTCTACTCTCAATAATTCAACAACTACATCACGTATTGACTACGTGAATAATGAAAACCGTGTAAATGAAATCGCACGCATGCTAGGTGGCCTGCAAATTACCGACACAACACTACAACATGCTCGTGAGATGCTAAATACACAGCATTCATTATAAATTAAATAAAACTAATTAATAAATATTTTATCACCAGTTTTGATTGTTACATTTTTAAGGTTATTTAATTTTTCTAAAGTAGCCACTGGTACTTTTGTATACACATAGATTCTATATAAAGTTTCACTAGGTGCCACAATTATATATTTTCTTCCTGACGAATCTACTTTTATCCTATCACCAACGGCCGAAGAGTCTGATACAGCTTTATTTGCTATAGAACTTTTCACCTGAGTATTTACGACTGGAGTAACATTAATAGGCTGCTCAATTACTGGTAAAGGCTTTATATTACTCACAGGAGTGTCATTGTATTTATTACCAGACATTTCATTGTATTGTTTTTTTAACTTACTTAAATCTAACTCTAACTCAGCTTTATTATTTATCTTTTGTTTACTCATTAATAAACTAGAAAGAGTATCAATTTGCATTTTTAATGATTCTTCTGTTGGTGTACCTTTATATAACTCAGCATAATAATTTGCTACTGCATAATTACCTTGTTTCATATAGATATCAACAACTCCTTTGTATGCACTTAATGGAGGATTACTAAGAGCTAGAGCTCTTACATATATGTCAAGAGCACCATCCATATTCCCAACATTATTCTCACAATTGGCATAATTTAAATACGTATCAATTGGTGCGCTTTCATTTTTTATTAGCTCACTATAAAATACTGATGCTGAATATTGATCACCCTTTTTATAGCATAAAAAATCTGCATACTGACTTTTAATATTATTATTGCTCGGTGACAATTGTAAAGCACTTTTATAATCATTTTGTGCATTATCCAACATATTATTATTTGTATAAAACTTGGCACGAGACAGATATAAATTAGCATCCTTAGGATTATGTTTAATTGCACTATTTAAGGCATTAATATCATTAGAATTCACATCATTATTTTGCGACTTATTAACTGCACACCCAAATAAAGACATAACCAAAACAAACAATAAACTTTTTTTCATTACATTCCCAAACCATCAAAATAAATAATAAATATAAGCTATATGGTGACTACAAATAAAAGATAAAAATCCTTAAATAAACACCAATAGAGTATAACAAATTACTTCAGAGATTATTTTATCTCGAAATTAATTTAATTACTTAACTTAATTGAATTAATTATATTCTAATAAAGAAAATACTTTAAAACCTTGCTCTTTGATTAATTTGCTTCCACCAAGAGTAACTAAGTCGCTAACAACAGCACACTCAAAAACATCTGCTCCAAGTTCTGTAATTAAAGCACATGCAGCAAGCATAGTACCACCTGTTGCAATTAAGTCATCAATCACTAAAACTTTATCACTAGGCTTGACTGCATCAATATGCATTTCAACTGTATTTACATCACCATACTCCAAAGTATAGCTTCTTGAAACAGTTGTATAGGGTAACTTGCCTTTTTTACGAATAGGCACAAATCCAATTCCTAATTCATAAGCAACTACAGGTCCAAAAATAAACCCACGTGCATCAAGTCCTGCAACAGTAGTAATATCTTGATCTTTATAACGCTCTACTAATATATCAATAGCCGCACGAAATGCAGCAGGATTTTGTAATAATGTAGAAATATCTCTAAACATAACCCCTGGCTCTGGCCAATTTGGTATATCACGAATCGAATTACGTATCATCTCAAATTTTGTCATATTATATTCCCAAAAATTAAATTTTAATTTATTTTATTATAGTTTGCTTATCAACAGACACAGCATATTCACAACGTTTACGAATTTCTGCAAAATCACCTGCCTCAATCAATTTTGTATCAACAATTGAAGATAGTCCAACAGCAAAAACATTAGCTAATTCTAAGTACTTTGCCATATTATCAACTGTTATTCCACCTGTTGGGCAAAATTTAATATGAGGTAATGGCGAAGCTAATGATTTAATTACATTATATGCATTATATGCTTCAGCTGGGAAAAATTTCACGCGGTTAAAACCTGCATTTGATACTTCCATAGCTTGTGATGGAGTGCAAATACCTGGTATGTAATTAACTTTACTAATATTTGATTGCGCATGACTTAATAACTCATTGGTTACCCCTGGCGAAATAATAAATTTAGCACCAGCACTAACAGCATCAGAAAACTGTTCTTTATATAAAATGGTACCTGCTCCAACACACATTTCAGAAATATTTTGGCTAACGCGACGAATAACATCTAGAGCATTAGGAGTACGTAGTGTAACCTCCATATTATTGATGCCACACTCCAACAGAGTTTCGGCTAATTTAATAGCTTTATCAACATTATTAATAACAACAACTGGCACTATACGGTTAGTTTCAAATAATTTATCCATTTAATCTACCACTATTTAAAATTTCTTTCATTCTTTCCAGATATCGCCTTGCTCTTATGGTGATTTCTGCAAAGTCACCATTATCAATCAATACTTTTTCTGCTATATCATAAATAGAGACACAAATCACATTAGGTTTTAGCAAATATTCTTCCATATTATTAAAATCAACGCCACCTTTTGCAACAAACTTCATACGTGGAAAATCAATAGCATATCGATCAAGAAGTTTTGCACCATTAAATTCAGCCACAGGATATAAACATGCTACATTAAAGCCTGCAGACAAAACTTCCATTATTTGTGAAGGCAATAATACACCTGGTAAAAAATCCGCATCATTATAACGAGTTTTGGCAGCTGTCATTAGTTCACTACTAATTCCTATAGAGCTAATATATTTTACTCCAGCTAAACTCGCGGTCATAAATCCAGCTGCATCCATAATATTACCCACACCGATAATAATATCATCACGTTGACTTACTATCTGGTTTAATATTTTTAAAGAATTTTGTGTAGACATATTAAAAGTCACACGGTCCAAACCAGCTGCTAATAAAGCATCGCAAACTTTGTTAGCATCATCTATATTGTCACAAGCTACTATAGGAGTAATCTTATTATTACTAAATAATTGTTCTAATGTTTTCATTACATTCTTCCAATATAATATTTTTTATATAAACTCAACATCTGACGTATTTTTTGAGATATGGCATAGCCAATACTCAAACATAAAGAGCAGTAGCTCCATGCTCTGATTCACTCATATTATCACGCATAACATTAAATAACTCACGCCCTAGCCCAATTTTGTTCATATTTAAATCAGGCATGGTAATTTGGCGACAGGCTAACTCTTCTTCATCAACATATAACTGTAAAATACCATTATTTAAATCTAATTCAATTATATCACCAGTTTGTACCTTAGCCAGCGTTAGATTCATAGTTGCTTCAGGTGTTAGATGAATAGCATTGGGAACTTTACCAGAAGCTCCAGACATACGTCCATCCGTTACCAAAGCAACCTTATATCCTTGATCTTGCAAAGATAGTAAAGCTGGGGTTAATTGATGTAACTCAGGCATTCCATTTGCTCTTGGACCTTGATACTTTAATACCACAATAACATCTTTATTTAATACCCCTGTTTTATAAGCATCTAAAACACCTAATTGGTCATGAAATACTTCGGCTGCGGCTTTAACATAACGATGTTCCTCTGCAATAGCAGATATTTTACTAACGCTCCGCCCAAGATTACCTTGTAATAGCTTCAATCCACCTTCATGGCTAAAAGGTTCATCTTTGCTACTTAATATAGAACTGTCATTATTAAATGCTTTTATCCATGATAATTGGCTATTATCTAATACAGCATATTTAGTGTACTCATATAAGCCATTACCTAATATTGTTTTTACGTCATTATGTAGATAGCCACCAGCTAATAATTGCTCTATGATATATGCCATACCACCTGCATCATGAAATTGATTTACATCTGCAGATCCACTTGGGTAAACCTTAGCTAAAAGTGGCACAACATTTGATAACTCAGCAAAATCATCCCAGTTTACAATGATACCAGCTGCCTTTGCAATTACTGGAATATGTAGGGTATGGTTAGTAGAGCCACCAGTTGCAAGTAACCCCACTATCGCATTAACGATAGTTTTTTCAGTAACTATCTCACATAATGGCGTGAAATTATTTCTTTGAGCTGTATTTTGAATAGCTTGTTTAACAGCTTCTTCTGTAATTGCTCTACGTAATGGTGTATTTGGATGTATAAATGCAGCGCTTGGCATATGCAAGCCCATGATTTCCATCATCATTTGGTTTGTATTTGCTGTACCATAAAACGTACAAGTACCAGCAGTATGATATGACTTCATCTCTGAATCAAGTAATGCATCTTCTCCAACTTTACCCTCAGCAAAAAGTTTACGGGTTTCAGTTTTTTCTTTGTTTGAAATTCCACTAGGCATTGGACCACTTGGAATAAACACAGTTGGTAAATAACCAAAACTTAGAGCACCCATCATTAATCCAGGTACAATTTTGTCACAAATCCCTAAGCAAATTACAGCATCAAAAACATTATGTGATAATGAAACCGCGGTTGCCATAGCAATTACTTCACGAGAAAATAATGACATTTCCATACCAATTTGGCCTTGGGTTACACCATCACACATAGCTGGAACACCGCCTGCAACTTGTGCTGTTGCACCATTTTTCAATGCAATATCTTTAATAAACTCAGGATAACGATAATATGGTTGGTGAGCTGAAAGCATATCATTATATGCTGTAATAATGCCTAAATTAGGATTTTCAATAGCTTTTAAGCTAAGTTTAGTTTTTGTTTCTTCTGCGGCAATAGCGTGAGCTATATTGCCACATGCTAACTGAGATCTCTGAACACGTTTACCATAATGTTCTTTCATACGTGCCAAATAATTTGCGCGAGTGTCTTTGCTTCTCTCGATAATACGATTTGTTACGTCATTAACTATTTTATTTAACATGTTTTATCCAGTAATTTATATAGTTGTACATAGGAGTATTATACCAAATTAACTAACTTACATTATCAATCAATAAAAAAGAAATAGCTAAATAATAAATTAGTTTAAAGTTATTACAACTTAATTAAAACTAATTAAATCATTTAGCTATATTCGTAATCTTATTATAAAAGACTTCCTTAATTTAATTACTAATGTACTGAACAGCTTCCTAATTGACAATCACAACACACAATAGTTGCAGATTCATTGCTAATTTCAAGAGTTACTACATCATTAAAAAATCCACATGGTAATATGACATGAAAATTTAACCCAATTGCTTTTTCAATTAATTGAGACTTAGTTCTCACATGAAAAATTAGCTTAAGCTGCTCCAAACGCTCATTAACTTGAGATGGAGTTATCGAATGCCCAAACACACCCATAAATAAAGATATTTCTGAGTATGAGTAATTATTTAAGCTTAAAAATAAGACCATATGCTGTATATTATTTAACGGATAATCTTTTAAAGGATCGCTAGTTGACTTGGGATTAAGTAATAAACCTTTAGTACCATGAATTTTAAATAAGGTTTTGATAATACTTGGCCATAACAAATTACCTATTTGTACATGTAACCCTACCATATCACCAGTGCTTGGATTTATCACAGGAGTTTTATGAATAATTACTATCTTTAGTTCATCTTTATAAGATACTATTTCTAAATAAACTCCACGCTTTTTAGTTTTCATAATGCCAAGATCTTGCCGGTTGAATTTTTCGATTAATGTATTTGATAAAACCTTTGATTCTTCAATTATTGTTGATATATTTTGACCAACCACCTCTACGGGAGAAGCTGCACCAATAAATTCAAGCATAGATGTAGTCATGGCTTGAAGCCTAAACTCAGAATCTTTTATATAAACCCAATCGCTAGGATGCGCTCCAAAAAATGTTTCGCAGGCAGTTTTATAATTGACAAAATATTGTGTATTGTCCATAGTTGACTCCATATAAATATAATTCTTTATGGTTACAGATTGCTTTAGCTAATATTATTATTAACTATTGCCGCGTTTCAATATCCCCCATTGATACTATATTAAATATTTAGCCTTAAATTTTCGCCGTAGACCTTTCATTGTTAAAACAAAACTAACCCCGTTATACTGATGCATTGAAAACTTAAGATGATGTAGTGATTTGTTATAATTATTATTGATTAATTTATAAAATTTTAACTCTACTATATTACAAAACGTGTCATTTCTTTCCAAGAAGAAATTACAAGAATTATTATAAATAAAATGTTAATTCACATTATTTAAGTATGATTATGATATTAAAAAAGGATTATAAAATATGGACAATTCAAATAATAACCGTTCTCCTTCATTTGTAATGGAAATTATAGATAAACTAGCCAAAATTTTTCTTGAAATAATGACAAAAGTTAACTTAAGTAAAGTTATGGTAACTGGTGCATCACTAATTAATTTATTGCTAGCTGCATTAGTAATGTTATCCTTAGCTATTACATCTTGGTGGGGAATTCTCGTAATATTATTTGTTGCCTTACAGCAACTTGCCTTCTCCACAACTACTATAATATTAATATTATTGTCTCTAAACCTATTATTATTTTTACTTTCAATAGTATTTTTCT
The DNA here is from genome assembly GCA_028693355.1 of Burkholderiales bacterium. Lineage (GTDB taxonomy): Bacteria > Pseudomonadota > Gammaproteobacteria > Burkholderiales > UBA11063 > Aquella. The sequence continues at coordinate 6,593 of JAQUVM010000008.1, read as the reverse complement.
TTTCTTTTAAAAAGAAATTGCAATTTTTAAATGCCTAACTTAAACTTATCCAGATCTTCCAAATTTAAATTATTATAATTTAATCAAAAATAAGCTACTAAAAAATATGCCAAGAACAAAATCATATTTACTTTAGTAGCAAACTACTTTATCAAGAATGTGTTTAAATAATCCTGTAAAAATTATAAAACTAATACTTTAATCTACATAAGAATAGTATGAGTATATACATATGCAGCATAAATAGCAAGTCATATTTTCAGCAATTTATACATTATAAAATAGTAAGTTTTTAGATAATTATACCTTAGCAAATCCAATAGACATACATATAAACCCCCTAAATATTTAGGATAAATAATTATGTTGCAAATAAAAAGTTAATTCCATGCAAATCCTAGACATGCATAGATCTCTTCTTACTTTATTTAAACCTTATTTTTAATAACTTAATTCGCTCAATTACACATATAAATATAAAAATTATACATAAGATTTCGGAAAAGTTCTTCCATTGTTAAACATAAATAGTTTTGTTACAGTATAGGTATCGGCAAGGATGTTCCTTTCTGATAATTCTATATAGCTAACCTCAAAATTAAACTGCGTCATGCAACAAGCGATAATACCTAAACATAGCTTAGGAGTGAATTAAATACGTACAGTTTGAAGATGAGTTAGAGACATTTAACAAATATTTCTAATAACAGGAGATAATATTATGAATGAATTTAAAAATTCTGGTGATCAAGTTAAAGATGCTGTAAAAGATGTTGGTAAAGAAATCGCGGAAACTACAGGTCATATAGCAGAAACAGTCAAAGACAAAGCGTATGAAGTTGGCAGCAACATTAAAGATAACGCAACGATCTTAGGAAAAGAAGGCCTAGAAAAAACTAAGTTACTTCGTGAACAAGCTGCCGAGTATATAGCAGATAATCCATATAAATCTGTAGGTCTAGCATTTTTATTAGGAATTGCTTTAGTTAAATGTAAAAAAACTACATAAAACAATAATAAGCAAAATTAATACATTAACCTAAAATAAACTTAAAGCCAATAGATTAATGCTGAAATTATATCAATTTCGGCATTAGTCTATAAATTTTAAAAAGATATATTATGCCGTATAAAAATAATTCTGATTTGCCAGAATCAGTAAAAAACAATCTACCTAAGCATGCTCAAGATATCTATAGGGCTGCATTTAATAATACCTACGAGGAATATAAAGAACCTAATTCACGCCGTGATGATAGTACTCAAGAAGAAGTTGCTCATAAAGTAGCTTGGGCCGCAGTAAAAAATAAATATATTAAAAATGATAATAGTGGAAATTGGATTGCCAAATAATGTTAATAACTGTTATTTCATTTACGTTTTAAAAAGGGCTTATTATGATAAAACAATTCTCATCAACTAAAAAAAACATCGGAGAAAAACTTAAGGAAATCGTTAAGAAAGATCCAAGCCAAATAGAAGATGAAATTTTTTCTGATATTGACAAAGATGGATTTAATCAAAATGCATCAGAGCAACAAAACTATCCTGGAATACAGAAACATAAACAACCTAAAGACAAAAAGGCATGATGTCATCTTTTAATAACAAACCGCCAAAGATTTGATGCTGAGTCCCCTGCATAATCAATGCCTACCCTAGGAGTAATTTCAATTTTGCTTGGCTTAAATCCATCATCTTCTATCCATAAGCCTGTTTCAAAAGTTGAAGACTTACCATATAAATGATTATCAACTTGTAGATGTTTAGTTACTCTCCCTGGTCCATTAATATTATGAACCCCTCTAATCAAAACAGCAGCAGGAAAATCAGCTTCACCAGTAACAATATTTAAAAGCCAATGTATTCCATAACATAAATAAACATACCAAACACCACCTTCACTGTACATTACTTCATTACGCTTAGTCTTACCATTTCTAGCATGGCACGCTTTATCCATTTCACCGTGGTAGGCTTCCGTTTCTGTAATTCTGCCGCAAAAAATAATTTCATCATTAATTTTGCGTACTAGAATCTTACCTAATAAATCTTGTGCAAGAAATATAGTATCGCTATTTTTAAAATAAGATTTATCTAAGATCATTTTCTTTATCAATTTATTCAATTTCCCATTCTATATTATAAGTATAATTTTTTGTTCTACAAGTAATCATTAATGGAACAGTTTATAAATGTTACTTACCTTCAAATTATATCTTTTCATTAAATAGATTATCTAATAAATATTACGGGTAAGGTTAAGTCTTATTTTTATGGTTGCCTAGATGCCACCATATACCACACAATAATGTATAAATAACAAATACTAAACTATAAATTAGATAATTATTTTATATACATTTAAGGAGGCATAAAATGAACCTAAACATTAATATTGATCCAAATCAACAGCAAGAATTACCAGGTAATGAAGCTAAAATGGAACCTCGACCACTACATGATGATCCTAAATATATAGGAAGTGGCAAATTAAAAGATAAAGTAGCAATAATTACAGGAGGAGATAGTGGAATTGGAAAAGCAATAGCTATCGCATTTGCTAAAGAAGGGGCTAAATTAGTCATCTCATATTTAAATGAAGATGGTGATGCAAATGATACTAAAACTCAGCTTGAAAAATATAATGCACAATGCATGCTGATAAAGGGAGACTTAAGCTTAAGTAAAACTAGTAAGCAAATTGTAGATAAAACAATTGAAGCATATGGGAAATTAGATATACTAGTAAACCATGCAGGTGAGCAGTATCAAACCGACTCTCTTCAAGATGTTACCGATAATAGCTTAGAAAACATATTTAAAGTCAATGTTTTTTCTTTCTTTTATTTAACGCGTGAATCATTAAAGCATATGAAAGAAGGCGCTACAATAATAAATACAATTTCTGTCGTTGCATATAAAGGTAATCCATCATTATTAGATTACTCCTCTACTAAGGGAGCTAATTTATCGTTCACTCGCGCCTTAGCTGCATCTCTTGCTGAAAAAGGAATTCGCGTAAATGGAGTAGCACCAGGCCCAGTTTGGACTCCATTAATTCCAGCTAGTTTCTCACCAGACAAATTAAAAGAATTTGGCAAAAACACTCCTATGTCACGACCTGGGCAACCATTTGAATTGGCGCCTACCTATGTTTTTTTAGCTAATAATACCGACTCTAGTTATATAACCGGACAAGTAATTCATGTCAATGGAGGCACTCCTATTAGTTCATAATTTGTAACAGATAAATTTGAACTTGTATTAATCTTTTAAAGAGGAGTAAATAAAATTAAAAAAATCCTTATTATTGGCGGTGGTGCGGCAGGCCTCGAACTTGCAACTCGCTTAGGCAAATCACTAGGAAAAAATCTTTTAGCAGACATTACATTAATAGATCAAAACTTAAGTTATACATGGAAACCACTTTGGCATGAAATAGCGGCAGGAAGATCTGATATTAGTAAAGATAAAACTGAATATTTAAACCATAGTGATGAATATAATTTTAACTTTAAACTTGGAGAATTAGTTGATATTGATGTGCCCAATAGGTTAATTTATTTAAAACAACCTAATTCAAGTATTAAATCAGATAGAAATGACGATAGATTAAAGCTATCATATGATTATTTAATTTTAGCTATTGGTAGCATTCATAATGATTTCGGCACTCTTGGTGCTAAAGATTTTTGCTTATCATTTGATACTATAAAAGAGTGTAATGCTTTTCATAATAATTTGATTATAAGCTTGTTTGATTTAATACAAACAAATAAAAAAGAGCTTAATATAGCTATTATTGGTGGTGGTAGTACTGGAGTAGAGTTAGCTTTTGAAGTTAAAAACACTATAGTTGAATTATTAAAACATAAAAGTATCGCGGCAAATAATCTTTGTATTAATTTAAGTATAGTAGAACAAGGCGCCACGATTTTAAGTAATTTGGCAGATAAGATTAAAGAAAAAACAATACGTCTACTAAACTCCTCAGGTATAAAAATATATTCTGCTGAAAAAGTTACTAGCATTAACCAAGAATTTATTTTTACCGAATCAGGCAAACAGATTAAAGCGGATATTAAACTATGGACAGCAGGTATAAAAGCACCTGATTTATTAACTAGTTTTGGCTTAAAAACCAACGAAAAAAATCAACTTTTATTAAAAAATACCCTTCAGATATTAGAAGATGAACATATATTTGCAATTGGAGATTGTGCAAACTTTGCACATAAAGAACAACTATTACCGCCTACAGCTCAAACTGCTCACCAGCAAGCAAAATTTTTAGCTAACTCTCTAAGTAACTGGATTAAAAACAATGTTCCTCTGAAAAAATTTCACTTTAAAAACCAAGGTGTAATAATCTCAACTAGTAAAACAAATGCGGTGGGTGAAGTAGCAACTAATACTGTAGGTAAGATTGCCTTAAATAAAAAGCTAGCGTACCTTAGTTATAGATTTTTATACCGAAGATACCAAGCTTCTTTATATGGCTACCCTAGAGTAATAATATTAATAATTATTGACTTTTTAAGTAGAAGAGTTAAACCAAACGTTAAATTACATTAAAAGTTTTATTATTATAGATTAGATGCCTAGAGTTTGGCTATGAGCATGTAATTTGTTTTTAATAAATAATTCTAGTTTACTGTAATTATGATTAATATGAACACAATTGTAATTTTATTTCAAGCTGTTTAAAATAATGCGTAATCAATACTATCAAAAAGCTACCAGCGAATCCACCAACAATGCCTGACACAACGGCTATAAAAAACCGCATAAACCCTTGGTAAGGTATCCACCATCCAGTAATCGGGCAAACTACCATCTCGTATATTCCAAACAAAAATGAAATTAGAAACAAATTCCACCAATTAAATTTTAAAACAAATATTTCGTTATTCTCATCTATAAATTTTAATGAATATACACATATATCTAAAAGAAATTTATAAATTATTAGTGACACAAATACACTAATAAAAGCAGACCAAAATCCAGCGCTATAATCTCTGTAACCATGATTAAATAGCTCTCCCTGTACCAAAAACATCACCATTTCAAGAATACCAGCAAATAAAGGAATAAGCCATAAATTATGTACAGCATTTATCTTGAATGAAAATATTTTTTCTGAGTTACGAATAAAATAACGCTCTAATATTTTTATTAAAAAAATAAGCGCAATCAAGGCTACCAAAAATCCCATAATAGCAAGGTATAGAAAATTAATTCGCGCAAAATTATTTGCCATTGCAACCATAGGAACTGTTATTGTTTCTAACAGAACAAAAAATACTATAGCCTGCCAGTTTAGTTTAATTCTAATGTTTTTCTTCATGTGATTTCTTCTTATATCTACGAGAAACTATTACATAGTATAAAACAGGCACCACTAATAATGTCAATATAGTAGATGTAGTCATACCACCAATAATAGCATATGCCATAGGTTTACGTGATTCTGTTCCTTCTCCATTACTAATAGCAAGAGGCAGCATACCAAAAATCATAGCAAGAGATGTCATAACAATTGGACGTAACCTTGTTTTTCCAGCACTAACAACGGCTTCCATTAGTTCAACACCTTCGCGCAACTGCTGATTAATAAAATCTACTAGCAAAATACCATTTTTAGTTGCAAGCCCCATTAGCATAATAATACCAATGATAGAGAACATATTCAACGTAGCTCCGCAAATTAAAAGTGCAGCAAAAACCCCTACAAACGATAGTGGTAGAGCAACCATAATTACTAAAGGTTGAATAAAGCTTCTAAATTGAGCTGTTAAAATCATATAAATAAAGACTATTCCAACCATCAACGAAGTTACTGCATAGAAGAATGATTCAATCATATCTTCTTGATCTCCACTTTGATTAAATTTATAACCACTCGGTAACTGATAACTATCCAAAACTTTTTGAATTTCGCCAAAAACCTTTTGTTTATCGCTACTATCAATATTTCCCGTGATTGTCACCTTACGTTGTAAATCCACTCGATCAATTTCACGAGGAGTAAAATCTTCTTTCAACTTAGTTAAGCTAGCTAAGGAAACCATAGTAGGAAATTGGCTATCTAACTTTATATTATTACTTGGCACTTGCAATAAATGAATTGCATCTTTATTCCTATCTTGTTTTGGAATTTGCACTACCACATCATAATTTTCACCATTATTAGGATCTTCCCATGTCGATATTTTATTACCTGCAAATAGTGCCGATAAAGTATTACCCACATCAGATAATTTTATACCTAAATTAGCTGCAATATCGCGATCAACTTCTAAATTATAAGATGGATCTGCATCTTGAAAGCTACTCATTAAATCAGTGGTTCCTTTAACCTTTGCAACCCGCATCATAATATCATCCGCAATTCTTTTTAGAACTACAATATTTTCACCTTTAATATCAATATTAATTGGTTTTTGATCACCCCCTGGTGACCCCATTGACATAATATTTTTAACCGTAATACCACCAACTCCCTGCAAGATATCACGCGTTTCATTCATAACATAATCAATACTATGATTCCTAGCTAATTTACTTCCGATATCAATAGTCAAAGT
>JAQUVM010000070.1 GCA_028693355.1 Burkholderiales bacterium | reverse complement strand
AGTTGAAGTGGTATCTTCGGCTTCATCAGATGTAGGTGGCTATAAAGAAATTATTGCTCGTATTATTGGTAGTGGTGTATATGCAAGGTTAAAATTTGAGTCAGGTGCTCATCGAGTACAACGAGTTCCAACTACTGAATCACAAGGTAGGGTTCATACTTCTGCTTGTACGGTGGCAATTATGCCTGAAGCGGATGAAGTTGCTGAGGTGGAAATTAATAGCGGAGATTTGAGAATTGATACTTTCCGCTCTTCAGGGGCTGGTGGTCAACACGTTAATACAACTGATTCTGCTATTCGTATTACACATATTCCAACTGGAATTGTAGTTGAATGCCAGGATGAGCGTTCTCAACACAAAAATAAAGCTAGGGCGCTATCACTACTTGCAACAAAAATTAAAGATGTGCAATTACGCGAACAACAAGCTAAAGAAGCAGCAGAGCGTAAGAGCTTGGTAGGTTCAGGTGATCGTTCTGAAAGGATTCGTACTTATAACTTCCCACAAGGACGTATGACTGATCATCGTATTAATTTAACTCTTTATAAATTAGACTTTATTATGGATGGTGATCTTGATGAGCTAACTAATTCATTGATAGCAGAACATCAGGCGGAGTTATTAGCTAGTATGGGAGATCGTTAAAATGTCAAGAGATGTAGTAGCATTTTTTGATTTTGATGGGACATTGACAACTAGAGATACATTATTATCTTTTTTAAGGTACGTTGTTGGAACTTGGAAGATGATGTTCAAGCTTCCCCAATTAATTTGGATAGTTTTTCAGTATTTAGCTAAAGTTATTGATAATGAAGAAGCTAAAGAACGAACTCTAACTTTATTAATTAAAGGTATGAAGTTTTCACATTTAGAGCATTTAGCTAAAAATTTTGCGTTAACTAAATTACATAAATATATAAATCCTGTAGTATATGCTAAATTGGAATATCATCGAGAACAAGGTCACAAAATTATCTTAGTTAGTGCTAATTTAGGAATATACCTACGATACTGGGCAACGCTACATAAGCTAGATGCTGTTATTGCCACTGAATTAGAAGTTAATGCAGAATCTTATATGACAGGAAAACTATTAACTCGTAATTGTTATGGAATTCAAAAAGTTACTCGTATAAAAGATGCATTATCTGGTAATAACATAGATTATGAATATAGTTTTGCTTATGGTAATTCTGCTGGCGATTATGAATTATTAGAATTTGTAAATGAGCCTTATTGGGTGAATGGCGACTATATAGAACCTTGGCGGGGCAGATAATAATACTCTTAGCCTTTCGACTTGACACAGTGAGTATTATGTTAATGATACTATAGTTTTATATATTGGTGTTGCTATAGAGTTTATAATGAGTATAATAACTGCGATTATTATATTAATAATGACAATATAATTAGTATGGATAAAAATTTACTATGTCTAATTCTGAGTTTAATCTTATACAAGATGGATGTGCAAAGATTGGTTTATCTATTAGTGATATTCAAATAGAGCAACTAGTTGCGTATAAGGATTTATTGATTAAATGGAATAAAACATTTAGTCTAACTGCAATTACAAATTCCTTTGATATTATTAATTTACATATTTTAGATGGTTTGTCAGCAGTAAAGTATTTTTCTGAGGCAACGAATATATTGGATGTAGGGAGTGGAATGGGAGTTCCTGCTATTATTTTAGCAATCATGTATCCTGAAAAGCCGATATCAGCAATTGATAGTAATCAGAAAAAAACGGCATTTTTATTACAAGTGAAAATACAATTAAAGCTTAGCAATTTACAGGTCGTATGTAAACGTGTAGAGAACTTTCAAGCAATAGATAAGTTTTCTATTATTACTTCACGTGCTTTTGCTAATTTGAAACTTTTTGTAGATTTAACAGAGCATCTTTTAAAAGATAATGGCATATTTTTAGCGATGAAAAGCTCTTTAGGAGTTGAGGAAGCTAGTCAGTTAAATGATTATAATGCTCAAATAATTTCTTTAGAAGTACCAACATTTAAAGCAAATAGATATTTAATAAAGCTAGATAGAAAATGAAGAAAATAATAGTTGTTGTTAATCAAAAAGGTGGTGTAGGAAAGACTACTACTGTCTTAAATTTAGCTACATCATTAGCTATGCATCAAAGAAAAAAAGTATTAGTTGTTGATATTGATCCACAAGGTAACGCTACAACAGGTGCTGGCATAGATAAAAATGATGTGGAATTTAGCATTTATGATGTATTATTAGGTAATGTAAAGATTCGCGATGCAATAGTTTATTCAAAAAGTTGTAAATTTGACTTAATACCATCTAATCGTAATTTAGCAGTAGCTGAAATTGAATTAGTTAATGAAGACGATAGAGAATATAAATTAAAGAATGCTATCAAAGAAATTGAACATAAATATGATATTATTTTAATAGATTGTCCTCCTTCACTAAGTTTATTAACTATTAATGCATTGACTAGTGCAAATTATTTATTAGTGCCAATTCAATGTGAGTACTATGCACTCGAAGGTTTGACTGATTTATTAAATACAGTAAAGCTGATGAAAACAAAATTAAATACAGAATTAAAATTATTTGGTATTTTACGCACAATGTACGATAAACGTAATAATTTAGCGCAACAAGTATCTGAACAGTTAGTTGAATATTTTGATGATAAAGTATTTTATGCTTCTATTCCTCGCTCTGTAAGATTGGCTGAAGCTCCGAGTTTTGGAATGAGTGCTGTTGCGCTTGATGATGAAGCAATCGGTTCAGAAGCTTATTGCCGTCTTGCTCGAGAGGTTGTTAAACGTTTGCGTGAAATAGAACAATAATAAAATTATTATATTGGGTAAAAAATGACAAAAATGAAAAAAGGTTTGGGAAAAGGCCTTGATATATTGCTTAAAGCAAATGATATTAATTTAGATGTTGTAACTTCAAATAAGGATGAAAATAATGGAGTTGCCATGTTGGCGATTTCTTCTTTACAAGCAGGCAAATATCAGCCAAGACGTATTTTTAATGAAGTTGAATTAAATGAATTAGCAGACTCTATCCGTATAAATGGAGTTATACAACCTATTGTTGTTCGTAGTATTGGCAGAAATAAGTATGAAATAATTGCTGGTGAACGTCGATTTAGGGCGAGTATAATTGCTGGTTTGGTAGAGGTTCCTGTTGTTATTCGTGAGTTTAGTGATGAAGAAGCATTGGCAATTTCATTAATTGAAAATATTCAACGTAAAGATTTAAATATCATTGAGGAAGCATTTGGATATTCACGATTGATAGAAGAGTTTAATTTGACACACGAAGAATTAGCTAAGGTTACTGGAAAATCTCGGAGTAATATTTCCAATACACTACGTTTATTAAATCTGTCTCAATATGTATTAGATTTATTGATGAATAATCAATTAGATATGGGGCATGCTCGTGCGTTATTACCTTTGTCGGTAGATAAGCAAAAAATTTTAGCTGATGAAACTATTGCTAAAAAATTAACCACAGCAGAAGTTGAAAATAAAGTTAGCAGAATATTGCATGAACAAGAGTTTGGTAAATCAGATAACTCTAAGCTTAAAAAAGAAAATCATGATGTAGCCCGTTATGAACAAGAAGTTGCTGATAAAATTGGAATGATGGTATCTATTAAACATAATCGTAAAGGCCACGGGAAAATTGTAATTAATTATTCTAATGTTGATGAACTTAATAATCTTATAGAAAGGATAAATTAATATGAAAAAAACATTATTTTTATTAATTTGTAGTTTTAATCTGGCTTATGCATCTACATTGCCAGTATTTAATCAAAAATTATTATCATCTTATGATGGCCAAAATGGTCATCAGTCATATGTAGCTTTAAATGGTTATGTTTATGACGTGAGTAGTATTGACGAGTGGGATGGTGGCAGACATTATAAAGGTATGAAAGCTGGAACTGACCTGACGCCATTTATTAGCCAGTCACCACATAAGGCAAAGATAATACAGCAATTAAATTTAAAACCAATCGGTACATATAAAAATTAATTTACTTAAGGGAGCTCTTCAGAGCTCTCTTTGGATTTATTAATCTCTGATTCCTTATAGTAGTTAACTGACTCTACTAATGCTACATTTGATTCTACTAATGTGTCTCCAAATAATTCTGCATCGATATCACCCGAAGATTCTGTCGGATAGATATAAATACCTTTATTTTGTAAATACAAGTCGCGAACAGTAGCATATGGGTCTAGTGTCTGAGTAAGGAGTTCATCTTGTCCTAGATATTTAGCACGATTATCAAGCTGACCAATTGCAAAAATAGGAAATGAAATTAAGTCATCATGAATAATCCAGAATACCGGATTAAAATAAACGTCAGGTATAACACCTAATTGATCTCTGACTGTACCTGGTCCTAAGAAAGGTACTAGGAAATAACTACTATTTGTCCAACCCCATGTTTTTAGAGTTGTACCAAAGTCATTTTTATATTCTGGTAATCCTAATGATGTAGAAACATCTATAAGTCCGAATATACCAATGGTACTGTTAATTACAATACGCATAAAGGTTTGCATGGTATTTATGCCATCTAATTGTAAGACATCATTTCCAAGGCTCACAAAATCTCGTAAATTACCGTAAAAATTACCAAGCCCATATTGTATAGGTTCTGGTACATAGGATGTATATCCGACTGTAACAGGACGTAATACATATTCATCCATGGTCATATTTATTGCAAATACTTTGCGGTTATAATTTTCATATGGATCATTTGGATTACTAGATGTTGCACAACCGGATAAGAATATAGCTGTTATAGCAGAGATATTTTTAACTTTTTTGAACAATGTTGTTTTCATTGATTATGCATTACTTAAATCTACGTGGTATAGTTGGCAAAGTTCTAATATTTTTGTATTTATATTGCTTAGCTTAAGTTTAGTTTTATATTCGCTATTCGTTAAGTATATTAGAAGAGCAATTCCTGAGGAATCAATAGAAACTACATCATCACATTTTACTTCCAATGATGATGATTGTAACTTAAGATCGATAACTTTTAATACCGAAGCCACATTATTTTTATTTAATGTGGCCGGTAATTTAAATTCATATAATTGCATTATTTTTTATTATTATTTACTTTAGTTTTTAATTGTTCTATTAAACCATCAATACCACTTTTTTGTATTATGTCATTGAATTGGCTGCGATAAGTAGTTGTAATACTAACGTTTTCTATTTTTACATCATAGATTTTCCAAGTGTTATTACTTGTTTTATTAGTTAAGTCGTATTCAACATTAATAGGTTGAGCTTTATCATTATGTGGCATTGTAACAGTACTTGTTACTACCCCCATATAAGGTTTACTATTATCTATTGTGCTAGATGCGATAACAACGGTTGCACCTTTGAATTTAGATAAAGCCGTCGAATATGTGTTAACTAATAATTGTTTGAATAAGCTAGTTACTTGCGTTAGTTGTTCTGGAGTTGCTGATTTTACATTTTGCCCAAGAACTCGTCTTGTAATCATAGTGAAGTCAATTTGAGGCACTATGCTGTTTTGAATCAGACTAAGAGTCTGTTTTTGGCTTGCATCACCATTTAATGCTTGGCTTAACATATTTGCGCTAGACTTAATTACAGCACATGGAGTATTATCACTACAGTCTTTAGCATTTACAGCTATTGTTGTATCTTCAGCAAAGGCATTAATTGAAAATGCAATTGCCAAAATAGTTAGTAATTTTTTCATAAAAGTATCCTTTGTAATTATTTAGATGACATATTTGTCATAAATTTTCCGATTAATTGTTCTAATACCATAGCAGATGAAGTTAGAGTGATTGTATCGCCATTAGCTAAATCATCAATATCTCCACCATTTTGCAGACCAATATATTGTTCACCTAAAAGACCTGTTGTTAAAATATCCGCTGATGCGTCTGTTGAAAAATGATAATTCTTATTTATAATCATAGTAACTTTTGCTTGATATGTTTTAGGATTTAATCCTATATCACTTACACGTCCTACGACAAATCCAGAAACTTTAATGGGCGCATTTACTTTTAAAGAACCTATATTACCAAAATCAGCGTATAATGTATACGTATTTTTATCATCTGCACCAAAATTTGTTATGTTGGCAACTTTCAATGATAAAAATATTGTACAAACAAGGCCTAATAATATAAATATGCCAACCCAAAAATCAATTGCTAAACGTTTCATAAATTATCCCTAAAACATGAAAGCAGTTAAAATAAAATCTAATGCAAGTACTGCTAAAGCAGAATGAACAACTGTTTTTGTTGTTGAACTTGAAACACCTTCAGCAGTAGGCTTACTAGATAAGCCTTGATAAACAGAAATTAATGACACAAATATGCCAAAAATTAATGCTTTTATTATACTATTCACAATATCAGCATGAAAATTAACGCTATCTTGCATCTGAGACCAAAAAATTCCAGAGTCTAAACCTAATAAGTTGACACCAACAAATTTGCCACCCAAAATTCCACAAGTGTTAAACAGCATTGTTAGAATAGGTACAGAAATTACACCACCAATAAATTTAGGAGCAATTATGCGCTTTATAGGGTCAACTGACATAACATTCATAGCATCTAATTGTTCTGTAGCTTTCATTAATCCTATTTCTGCAGTTATTCCAGATCCTGCACGGGATGCAAATAAGATTGCACTTAATACAGGTCCTAATTCACGGATAAGAGATAATGCAACTAAAGAACCTAATACGCTAACCGACCCAAATCGCTGTAGGGTATTATAGCCTTGTAATCCTAAAACCATGCCTACAAACCATCCAGATACAGCTATAATAACAATTGATAGAACGCCACTAAAGAATAGTTCTTTTATTATTAACTGCGGACGTTTTAGTATATATGGAATACTTAGTATAATCTTGCCCAGTAACATGCTTGTTTCGCCAAGCATCAAAATAAATGAGCTAAAAGGTCGTCCAATAGATTGAATTAAGTTTTTCATTAAATAGATTCACGTCCTAAATAATAGTCATAAGATTTATTGCTGTTATATTTATAAGCAAATGGACCATTAACTTCACCATTAATAAATTGCTGTACTGATTTATTCTCTGTTACAGAAATTTCTTTTGGGGTTCCTTCGGCTATAACTTTTCCGTTTGACATAAAATATATATAATCAGCGATTTTCATTGTTATAGGTATATCATGTGTAACAAGAATTGTAGTTTGTTTTAAATTATCATTTAGTTTTTTTATTAACATAGCAATGGTATTTAATGAAATAGGATCTAAACCTGTAAATGGTTCATCGTACATCATTAATTCTGGATCTAGAGCCATTGCACGTGCTAAAGCAATACGTCGCGCCATGCCACCTGATAGTTCGCTAGGGAATAATTCTTGTGTTCCGCTTAAACCAACAGATTCTAATTTCATTGCCACAATAATATCTTTAAGTGTTTTATTTAGCTTTGTATGTTCGTTTAATGGAAATGCTATGTTATCGTAAACACTTAAATCTGTAAATAATGCTCCAAACTGGAACAGCATACCGAGCTTTGTTCTTATTTGTTCTAAGGTTTTGTTATTAGCCCTTGTAATATCTGTGCCAAATGCGGTGATTTTTCCTGAGTTAGCTTTTATTTGACCAGATATAAGCTTCAATACAGTAGTTTTACCGCAGCCGCTTCCACCCATAATAGCAACAATCTTGCCATAGGGGATTTTCATGGATATATCTGTTAAAATTTGCTTATTTTCATTATATGCAAATGATACATTTTTTAGTTCAATTATGTTTTCTGACATTTTATATCATAATCTTAAATATGCTAAGTACCCATTATAACTCAAAGTATTCTTATGGTTCCATCTCTTTTATGTCATTAGAAAGCACTATATGATTTATGTATCAAGTGATATGGTATAATTTTAGCATATTTAATATAAATAAAAAGAATAGCGATGCGTGGATATTTACAGTTAATCAGGTTTGATAAACCGATAGGAACATTATTGTTATTATGGCCGACAATCTGGGCATTATTAATTGCATATAATGGGCTACCCCCATTTAATATTGCAGTTACTTTTATTTTAGGTGTCTTCTTAACTCGCTCAGCAGGGTGTGCAATTAATGATTTTGCGGATGTTAAATATGATGGAAAGGTTGCTAGAACTTCTGGACGGCCTTTAGTTAGTGGGGTAGTAAGCAAAAAAGAGGCTATTGTTATAACATGTGCTTTTAGTGTAGTGGCTTTTTTATTAGCTATGCAAAATTTAAAAACTATTACTCTATTTTGGTCTATACCAGCATTATTTCTATTTATAACATATCCATTCTTTAAAAGATTTTTCCCAATACCTCAGTTATATTTGGGTATTGCATTTAGTTTTGGTATTTTAATGGCATTCGTAGAGGCTCGTGGGGGTATTCCATTAGTTGCAATATTTATTTTTGTGATAAATCTCTTATGGGTACTTGCATACGACACTATTTATGCTTTAGTTGATATTCATGATGATCGAAAAATTAACATGAAAACATCCGCATTAACATTTGGACGACATGTTATTACTATAGTTGGTATTTGTTATTTATTATTTCTGAGCCTCATTTGTTATTTAGGTGTTTATTTGTCTGTCAATGAATATTATTGGTTTGCGATTGTGGTTGTAGCATATCAAATTTTGACTATAATGTATAATATAAGGAATCAAGAAGAAAAATATTGTTTTCAGATGTTTTTATATAATAATAATATTGGAATTGTGATTACAATAGCATTATTAACAAATTATTTGCGAATAATATAAATGGAAATTTTTGTTGATAATGAATTAAGTTTTTTAAAGCAAATTCCTAGCGAACATGGAGTTTATCGTTATTATGATAAAAATAATGATTTATTATATGTTGGTAAAGCTATTAATTTACGCTCTCGAGTAAAATCATATTTTCAGAAAAATCAAAGTAACTCACCGCGTATTGTGGTAATGGTAAATAAAATTACCAAAATAGAATTAACTATAACTGAAAATGAAACGTCGGCATTGCTTTTAGAAAGCAATTTAATTAAAAACTTAAAGCCTCGTTACAATATAATATTCCGCGATGATAAAAGTTATCCTTATTTAAAAATTACGGCTCATGAATATCCTGTTATTGAGTATTATCGTGGTAAGTCAAAAGCTGGTAATTTATATGGTCCATATCCAAATTCGTACGCAGTTAAAGAAACATTAGAAACATTGCAGAAATTATTTAAACTACGTACTTGTAGTGATAATGACTTTGCTAGTCGTTCTCGGCCATGTCTTTTATATCAAATAGAACGTTGTTCAGCCCCATGTGTAGGTAAAATTTCATTTAATGATTATTCTGAAAATATAAAAGAAGCAGATAAGTTTTTGTCTGGTGATTATGCAAGCTTGGTCTCTATATTAAGTAATCAAATGTACAGTTTTGCAGAAGCTATGGATTTTGAAAAAGCTGCAACTATACGTGATAAAATTGCTTTTATTCGAAATTTGCAATCTCAGCAAATTATTAGTGATAGCAACTCTCCATTAAATGCAGATATTTTATTAATAAATGATTCATTAGCAGATAAATTAATAATTTACTTAATTTATATCCGTAAAGGATTATATGTTGGTGATAAACATTATAACGTATTAAGATTAAGCCCAGTTGATGATTTAGTTGAAGGTTTTATTGAGCGTTATTATTCAAATACATCATGCGAAACATTATTTTTGGAAATGCCTGTTAGTGACGAATTTATTGGGTTTATGAAAAACATAAACAGTATGAAAATTTCTTATAAATTTGATGATCGTATAAGCAAACTATTTGAAATGGGTAAAAAAAATTTATTGCAGATAGTTGAAAATTCATCAATTAATAATATATATATAAGTGCTATCAGCAAATTATCTGAATTATTACAAGTTACATTTATCAATCGTATCGAATGTTATGATGTTAGCCATAATCACGGTATTTCTGCCGTAGCATCTATGGTTGTTTATCAAGATAATAAAATTGATAAGAGTAAATATCGTCGTTATAATTTACCAAATACAATTAATGGGAATGATTTAGAAGCTTTTTCATATGTTTTACGAAGGCGTTTAAATAATAATGAAGATATTCCAGATGTAATATTGGTTGATGGCGGTAAATTACAGTTCGCGCTTGCAAAAAACATCTTGGCTGATTTAGGATTTCATGATAAAATCAGCGTAATTGGCATCTATAAAGGTGAAAATCGCAACCCCGTTTTAGATAGAGTTATTATAAATGAGAGTACTCAGTTAGAATATAACTCAGAACGAGAAGTTTTTAGGTTGCTTCAAATGCTTCGAGATGAAGCTCACCGTTTTGCAATATCTGCACATAGAAAAAGCGAGATAAATAGAATGAGTATTTCTCGGCTTGATGATATTGATACTTTAGGTGTAAAGAAAAAAAAGGCTTTAATTGTTTTTTTTGGTAGCGTTGAGAATATTGCTAAAGAAAGTATAGATGATTTAATGCAAGT
>JAQUVM010000069.1 GCA_028693355.1 Burkholderiales bacterium | reverse complement strand
AAATTAAAACGCTATTAATAGTTAAGTTACCAGATTCAATAGATAATGCTTCAAATTTATCATTGCTTAAAACAGTATCCCCGCTACCAATGGTTGCAGGGCCAATTCCGCCAGCACTCTTTGATGTAGGCGCAAAACCACCAATAATGGTGCTGCAACTTGCTATCATTAGTGTGCTTGCAATTACCACAGATAATCTTTTCATGAATATATATCCCCTATTGATTTTGTAATTCTTTAAGTTTTTGTTTAATTAATGGCATTTGCTTCATGGTCGCATTATAACCTGCCATAACTGCTGCATCTTTCTTCTTAAAATCAAAGCTAGATAATAAAGATGTATCTGGTGCAATAACTATATCTGCTTGTTTTAACTGTTGCTCTAGTAATTTCATACCCATAATATTTATAGTTTGATCGACGTTACTTAATAATCCGCTTCTGCCTTGCTGTGGGCGAGCTGTAATATCTACTGCTATTACAAAATTTGCTCCAGCTTGGCGCGCATAAGTTACAGGAACTGGAGCAGATAACCCGCCATCTACATAGCGATGATTGCCTATTTTTACAGGCATAAATATACTGGGAATTGAACATGATGCTCTAACTGCAACTCCTGTATTTCCATTATTAAAGCCAATGCTTTGTCCGCTATCCATGTCTGTCGCAACAGCTGTAAATTTTTTAGGTAATTTTTCAAGTGGAACATTATGAACTTTGCTATTTACAAAACTTTGTAATCGTTCTCCCTTAATTAATCCCGTGGTGCTAAAACTTATATCAGCTAGATTCATTGGGTCAAGTTGTATTCCAATTTGCTCCAGTTGCGCGGGTGTATAACCATATGCATATAAACTACCAACTAAGCTTCCAGCTGAAGTCCCTGTGATGATTTGTGCTCTTATGCCATTTGCTTCAAGAGCTTTGATTACACCTATGTGAGCAAAGCCTTTAGCTGCTCCTCCACCTAATGCTAATCCTATGACAACAGGATCTGATTTTTTATTGGTTTTTGGGATGCTTAATTCTAGATTTGACTCTGGTGTCTTGTAATTAATATTTTCTTTATTTTCAGCAGATGAAGGAACTGAATCTTTTTCTGCAATTGATGGCGAACTTTCTACACTTGCACAAGATACAATGCTAAAGATAGAAATAAATAATAGAAAAACTAGAAGATATTTTTTCATGATTGACAATTTGGACAATAAAAACTGTTTCTTTGACCAAGTCTTATTTCAGTAATAGGTGTATTACACTCTTTACATTCTTTTTTTGCTCGTCCGTATACAAGGTGACTTTGTTGAAAATAACCCAAGTTTCCCTCTGCATCACGGTAATCACGAAGAGAGCTTCCACCCGCGGCAATTGCTTTTGTCAAAACTTGTTGAATAATATTTACTAATTTATAGCATTCATCCAGTGTTACTTCATTACCAATTCTTAGGGGACTAATTTTACAGAGAAACAATGATTCACAGGCATAAATATTGCCAACTCCAACCACAACTGCATTATCCATGATGAGTTGTTTAATAGGTGTTTTGCGAGTTGAAATTTTACTAAATAAATATTCAGCATTAAATTCTTCAGAAAAAGGCTCAGGTCCTAAAGTGTTTAACATCTCTAAAGATGATAAATCTGGACTATAAACTACACAACCAAAACGCCTAGCATCATTATAGCGAAGAATATGATTATTGCTAGTAATATCAACATGATCGTGTTTAATAATTTCAGGCACATCATTTTTTTTATATAATGTTACTTTTCCAGACATTCCAAGGTGGATGATAATATAGCCAGACTCCATATGAATTATTAAATATTTGGCGCGGCGACTAATTGATAATATTTTTTGATTTTGTGCAAGATTTAATTTTTCGGAGTCAAGTGGATAGCGTAGGCGCGGGAACCGAACAATTACATTTGTGATTGTATCTTCTACCATTGCTTGTAATCCACGCTTGACGGTTTCTACTTCTGGTAATTCTGGCATTTACTTCTTTGTCTTTCTCTTTTGAGATTTATCAAGCTTTAAAAATACTTCTAATGTACTTAATTTGCCCGTGTTGTTGTGTTTTTTATTAGTATTTCTCTATATTAGAGAAATACTTTGAGTTTTATTTTAATTAATGATTTTATTAGCTATTTTATTGCAAACTATTCCAAATAATATCATAAATAATATAATTAATACTAAAAATAAATAAATTGCATAGATAGATTTTGGAACCACTAACGCGATTAGTAAAATAGAAGCAATGCTGATTATTACAAATAATAATATAGGGATAAAGTTTTTTAAGCAAGCAATTAATGTTTTATACAACAATGTAAATGGAGCCGTATTATCTTGATCTGATATTTTAGCCGGTACCGCAAAGAAAATTATTACTTGAAATATAATCGCAGCTATTGAAAACACATTATAAATAATTTTAGCAAACGTTATATCAGAATTTATTGCATATAATGATGCTAAATATACAGCAGTCTGCAATAGTGCGCAGATAAAAATTAGTTTTAATACTTCACTATTCCATAACGTATTCAAAATATACTTAGCATAATTTATTTTTGTAATATTTTGAGTATGAATTCGATCTGTAATCGCTAGATTTGCCATCATTAAAGGTAGCATCATGCAAAATAATGGATACGATAATGGCAAAATAAATGCATCTTGTTTTAATATTAAAGCTGAATAATAAATTACCAAAAATAATGTTCCAATCATAATTGGTACAATTATTGTTGTTAAAAAGTGTAAAAAGAATCGTTGGTAGAAGCTCTTAGCTCCAAAGTTAATAGCTAAAAATATTTCTTTAACATTAATTTTTTTATCCACGGTAAAACCCATCTTTATAAATCTTGAAGCTAAAAATTGTTAGTACATTAATTATTAATAAAACTATAATAACTAGTATGAAAAATAATAGTCCAAAGGCAATACTATTTTTAACAGTAAGGACTGCGATTAGAGTTAAATATAGTGGAATTAATAAAAATGGTAAAAGCATAAATACAGCAAAAACTAAATTTGCAATATAGCGTATCATGAATTTCCAACTTAAACCAAGAGCTTGGAATACAGTAATGTCTGGATTAAATGTAATAATAGCTGGTGAAATTCCAAAAAATAGTATTCTAAACAAACTCATTCCTGCAAATAAATATACAAACTGTGAATTACTGGCAATTTGTGCTATATCTGCATCTGATTTTAATCCCCATGATGTCATAATGTGGCTCATTATACTCATTAAAATAAGATCAAAACCTACGTTAAAAATTGCAAAAGACATAATATTGCGTTGGCGTAAAATATGTCCAATATTTAATTTCATACCAAAATGTTCATTGTTTTCTACGTAGTTAGCACTAATTAAAATTCTAACTATAGCAACCATGCCAAAAAATGAACCCATAAATGGCAGGGTAGATAAAATTAGATATAAAGTTGCAAACCACGTGAAGTTAATAGGTTTCTCGCGAAATATAGCAAAACTTGCTTTTATCCACTCCCATGATATACTGATAGGCAGATCATTTTTTATTTGTAAGTTATTCATATAATCCAAATTTATATTTGTTGATAATCAAAAATGGCTATTATTATTGTAAGTAATAAATAGTGCATGGCATCATTTTATCATGAATGAGACTCATAAACTATCTTTGTCTTTTTCAGTTAAAATAAAAAAAGCCTACTTTTATATTAGTAGGCTTTTTAAAATATTTCGTTCGATGATCTACATTCCCGAAGAACCTGTAGTATTAATTGATACACCTATCCCATAGTTAGTATTTATCCATAAGTTACTGCCTAAATATTTCCATACATAACCTCCAGATGTAGTTACATACAAATTTCCAGATGTGGTGAAACTTATATTACTTATTCCATAATCATCTAATGAATACGTATTAAGTGGTATCCAACTACCATTGGAATATTCAAATATATTACCATCAGATGTGCCAGCAAATAAGTTCATGTTTTTATCTAATGCAACCGAATTTACTGAAGATCCATCTAGAGTACCAAGCCCGACTAATTGCCATTCACTTGCACCAACTTTATATTCCCATACCTTACCCGGGCTATAATTATTTAGATCTCCAGTCCCAGCATACAGATTACCTATTGAATCTGTTATTACAGATTGTATCATCATGTTATCAAGGGAATCATGTTCACCAGCACCATTTAGAGTTACCCATGTGCCATTGGTATATCTTTGTATGATTCCGTATGGTTTTGGATCGTCGCTTGCTTCGTCTAAATTGTTTAAACTAGCATATAATTGTCCATCAATATTTGTAGTTAATGAACTTACTTGAAAGTCTTGCATTGTGTTGCCTAGTTGATTCCAGTTTGCAGTGTCATTATTTGAAGCATATATATTTCCTGCAAAAGTACCTGCATATACAGTGCTTTCATACGTTATAATTGCATTTACGCCACTTGTATCAAGGTCATTAATATTGCCAAAATTGAACCAATTTAAATTATTTTTTGAATATTTAAAAACATTATTTTGTGTTCCAATATAAATATCTTTATTATTGTCAATTGAAACTGCATAAACAGTGGTACCATCAATTGCACCTTTACCTAGAGGGTTCCATGTATTACTAATATTTGTATAAACCATTCCGGATAAATTACCGTTGTCAGCTGTACTAGCATAAATAATACTATCTCTAACTACAATATTCGAGATACCACCAGCGTTATTTAATGTAGAAACACTTTGCCAATTTGGTGCATTATATTTATAAATTTGGCCATCATAATCATTACCATATGTGCCCGCATAAATGTCAGATCCTACCGCATCTAAAGCTGTAACAGCTGATCCATCAGGGCTATTTCCTAATGGCGTCCAAGAGCTTCCATTATATGAATAAATTTTCCCAGCAATGATAGGGTCTGTGTTTGTAGTTCCTGTTGCTGCGTAAATAATATTATTAGTACTAGCTAGAGCATTTACAGAACCATCGGTAAATGAACTCACAGCATTCCAAGTTTCTCCACTAGCATGTTTATAGACTTGCCCTTGAGAAATAATTGCACCATCTTCTATGTCGCCGCTTGTAGCCACATAGATATCATTGTTTTCTATTAACATTGAAGAAATAGATCCGCTATTGGCAGGAGATCCTAGTGATAGCCAATCTCCATTTTGATATTTGTATACATGAGCACGACCATCATCATCTTGTTCTGTACCAATATAGAGGTTGTTATCTGAATTAAAGCTTATGCTAGTGATAGGAATATCTACCGGGGTTCCAACTATATTCCAAGTATTATTGTTATATTTATAAATATTTCCAGCATTAGTTCCGGCATACAAGTTATTATTTTTATCAAGAGCTAGGGTATTAACTGACGAATCATCTAATGATCCTCCTGAATCTGGACCAGGAATTACGACCCAATAGCCTAAAGCTGAATCATATTTAAATACTTTTCCTGCACCAAATCTATCAAAAGTTAGTCCAAATGTACTTGCATAAACGTTG
Source organism: Burkholderiales bacterium (assembly GCA_028693355.1). Classification (GTDB taxonomy): domain Bacteria; phylum Pseudomonadota; class Gammaproteobacteria; order Burkholderiales; family UBA11063; genus Aquella. The sequence goes on along the minus strand of JAQUVM010000069.1, from coordinate 5,046 downwards.
TTATTAGCATCAATAACTAAAGATAGAATTTTGCTCCCATCTACTCCATCTAAACCTGCTTGACCTGGTATTATTTGATTATTATTAAATACTAATCCATTTTGTGTACCAAAGATAATGTTAGATGTAGATGTTGGATTTGTATTGTTAGAGCTTCCTCCAGAACATGATGATACTAAAATAGAAGTTATTGATAAAATAGATATAAAAGCAAAACGAGTTGCTCTTGTGTTTAAAGCAAATTTCATGGTAATACCTTAACTAGAAATTAATGAGAAGCACTTATTTTAACATTTATAAATAAAGTTAGATTATCCTAAAAGGATATTTGGGACTATAGGGATTTTATATAAACAATAGAGCTTACGGTGTTTCGTAAGCTCTATATTTAATCAAAATTTGGAAACTCTACTGAGCTAATTAGTTGGCCTGAGCTATCTGTAATAAGTAGTTTATCAAAATCTGCACCGTGTACAATAAACTTGTCATTACGATTGGTTGATTGTAAGAAATACATTTTGCCTTTTATATCAGCAAAAAATTGAGCACCATTAAAGTATTTTGTTTTATTAACGGAAATGATAGTTAAGTTTCCATCAGTTGAGATACCTGTAATTTGCCCATCATTTGTCATGTTTTTTGCTGTAAATGGTATGATGGAAAATGTTGCTTTACTAACTTGTTTTACGTTATCGCTTTTGATTTTATAGTCATCATCACTTACCCAAATCATATCTGGCATAGTTTTATTATCACATGGAAATTCTATTTTTGAACCATTGCCAATAGATACTGGGATTTTTGTATTATACGTATCAATTTTGCTAACGATTGCGTGATTATTTTTGTCACAAGACATAGTAATAGCTGTACCAATTGGTAAGTAATAATCTTTGTATACAATCGGGCTTAATGTTTTTATATTAATGGTATTTGTATTAGACTCTAGGGTTGCATTGTCAAGTGCTACTGTATAATGTTCGTTTAGGTAAATTGTTTCGGCATAACTTGAAATAGTAATGCTAGAAAATATTGCAAACAAGATTTTTTTCATAATAATAAAGTCCTTTAAAGCCAATTCTTTTGTTTAATTTGTCTAATAATTCCATCAGAATCTAAACCGATGTGTTTCAATAATACTTTAGGATCTCCATGTTCAACAAACTCATCAGGAATACCAATTTGTAAAACAGGCTTATTTAGATTAAGTAATTGCATTGCCTCTAGGCAAGCAGAACCAGCGCCACCCATAATGACATTTTCTTCAACCGTTACAATGTAATCATGGCTATCAGAAATTTGCTTGATTAGATCAATATCAATTGGCTTCACAAAACGCATGTCACAAACAGTTGCATTTAGCTCATTTGCAGCATCTAGGGATGGTTTTACCATAGAGCCAAAAGCTAATATGGCAATCTTTTCACCATTTTTAATGATTTTACCTTTGCCCAGAGCCATCATCTCAAATGCTTCATCAATTGTTGTACCAGTTCCAGCACCACGAGGGTAGCGTACAGCACAAGGTTGATTTAAGCGAAACCCTGTATACAGCATTTGATAACATTCATTTTCATCGCTTGGTGTCATAATAATCATTTTAGGAATACAGCGTAAAAAACTAATATCAAATGCACCAATATGTGTTGGGCCATCAGCACCAACTACTCCTGCTCTATCTATTGCAAATAATACCGGAACATCTTGAATTGTTACATCATGTATTAATTGGTCATAACCACGTTGTAAGAATGTTGAATAAATTGCAACAATAGGTTTAATTCCTTTGCTTGCAGCTCCTCCGGCAAATGTAATGGCATGTTGTTCAGCTATACCGACGTCAAAAAATTTATCAGGATATTTTTTAGCAAATTCAACCATACCAGAACCTTCTCGCATTGCTGGTGTTATTGCAATAAACTCGTCGTCTATTTGGGCTATATCATTTAAAAATTTACCAAATACTTGAGTATAAGTCATTGCATTAGAAGTAGGGACTTGCATACCTTCACTGGGGTTGAATTTACTTACGCCATGATAGCTAATTGGATCATTTTCAGCTAGTTTATATCCTTGTCCTTTTTTAGTTACAATATGTAAAAATTGTGGGCCTTTAAGCTGTTTTAACTCTTCTAGCGTATCAATTAAATTTTCTAAGTCATGCCCATCGACAGGGCCAATGTAGTTGAAACCAAATTCTTCAAACATAGTACTTGGCATAATCATGCCTTTCATATGTTCTTCAACTTTTTTAGCAAATTTTTGCATACTAGGTACTATGCTTAGTGCATTTTTGGCTGTATCTTTCATAGTATTATAAAAACGGCTTGCTAATATTTTTGATAAATAATTGCTAAAAGCACCAACGTTTTCAGAAATAGACATTTCATTGTCATTTAGAATAACTAGCATATCTGTATCTAGCCATCCTGCATTGTTAAGACCTTCAAATGCAAGCCCCGCCGTCATTGATCCATCGCCAATAATTGCCACAACTTTATGATCGCGATTGCGTACTTTATTAGCAACTGCCATGCCTAAAGCGGCAGAGATAGATGTAGATGAATGACCTACATCAAATGAATCATATTCACTTTCAGTTCTTTTAGGAAATCCAGCTAAGCCATTAAACTGGCGAAGCGTTGTCATTTTTTCACGTCTACCAGTTAATATTTTATGTGGATATGATTGATGCCCAACATCCCATATTAATGAATCATTAGGCGTGTTATAAACATAATGAAGTGCAATAGTTAATTCAACAGAACCTAGATTAGACGCTAAGTGGCCACCTGTTTTACTAACATTATCTAGGATAAAAGCGCGTAATTCTTGTGCTAATGTTTGTAACTCTTCACGAGATAGCTGTTTCAGCTCATGTGGATAGTTAGTTTTTTCTAATAAGTTATATTTATTCATAAATTACTCTTTGAAGATCTAGCTGTTGCGGTAATAAATTTGGTCTGTTAGATATTGTAAATATTCAGAATTATTTTCTAGTTTGATTATTTCAATAATGTTTTTATGTAAATTTAGAGCTGATTTTTTAGCTTCTTCTAATCCAAGTAAAGTCACATATGTGGATTTATTTTGTTCAGCATCTTTATTTGCTGTTTTACCAAGTGTATGTGAGTCTTCTGTTGCATCAATGATATCATCTACCACTTGAAATAAAAGTCCTATTTTTTGTGAAATATCATCCATTCTTTGATATTGACTATCATGAAACCCATCGCCAGCTAAATACCCAGATAAAATAGAAGCCCTAATTAATGCACCAGTTTTTAGTGTGTGCATTTGTTGCAGCTCATGTAGAGGGATTTTTTTCCCTGTATTTAACCAGTCAATAGTTTGTCCACATACCATACCGTGAACACCTATTGCATTTGCAATAAGATTGATAATTTTTATTTTCTTTTCGGCAGTAACTGAGATTTTGTTGCTGCTTAGGATTTCAAAGCATATTGCATGCAGTGCATCACCAGTTAACAGGGCTACAGCATCACCATAAATAATATGATTGGTAGGCTTTCCTCTACGCATAGAGTCATTATCCATAATTGGAAGGTCATCATGGATTAGTGAAAAACAGTGTATTAATTCTATTGTAGAGCCGATAAGCAAAGCATCTTCTACATTTGCGTGGCTTAGAACGCTAGCCGAAAGTGTAAGAAGAGGCCTTATTCTTTTCCCACCATTTAGTGATGAGTAGCGCATCGATTCTACTAGTGTCTCGCAGGGCGTTTTTATGGTTAAAAGTGAATCCATTAAAGAATCAATTTTAGCTAATGATAATTTATGCCATTCTTTTACGTCGTAATTCATAATTAAAATTTTAATTCTATTCTAAAGTTATATCTTGTAGTTTATTATTTTCTTGGTCAAGGATTTTTATTTTTTGTTCAACATTTTGGAGCTTCTCTTGACAAAATTTAATTAACTCCATTCCTGTTTTATAGTTATTTAATGATGTCTCTAAATCTAATTCACCTGTTTCGATATCATTAATAATAGCTTCAATTTTTGTTAAGGCTTGTTCAAAAGTTTGACTTTTTACATTCATTTAATTATCCTAAAAACACCATACTTTATGATATTTATATAAAAAACTTATTAGTATTTTAGTTGTAAGTATTTACTTCTACCAGAAAGCTAACTGTATGTATTATAGCATTAAAAGATTATTTTCTGGCTTTATATAAGTTATGTATTAATTGAACTAATAAGCATAATTACGAGTATATGTAAAAAAATATTTAAAAATAAGTTGCAAAATGTTTTTTAGTATGGTTATAATAACTCCCTCGACAAAAGGAAGCTTGGCAGAGCGGTTGAATGCACCGGTCTTGAAAACCGGCAAGGATGCGAGTCCTTCGTGAGTTCGAATCTCACAGCTTCCGCCACTTATCTGGTAAAGATTTGTGGGTTTTGTCACAAGATTTTTGTGTTTTTTTGTGTATGTTAGTAAAATGTACATAGTTTCTCAATGGAGAGGTTACCCAAGCGGTCAACGGGTCCGGACTGTAAATCCGGCGGTCTCTACCTTCGCAGGTTCGAATCCTGCCCTCTCCACCAAATGAAGCAAAAAAGTTAAAATTTATGTTGCAACGATTTCTTCTATGTATTAGAATCATGCAAGAAAATAATTTAACTAACTGTAGCGCGGGAGTAGCATAGTGGTAATGCAGAAGCCTTCCAAGCTTATGATGAGGGTTCGATTCCCTTCTCCCGCTCCAGGCTTTATCTAAATCAATACAACAATATGTGTAGATTATAATTAGAGCCCAGGTAGCTCAGGCGGTAGAGCACTCCCTTGGTAAGGGAGAGGTCGCCAGTTCAAGTCTGGTCTTGGGCACCATGCGACGCTAAAGAAGTTAAGTATAAGTATAAGTGTATCAACATTTGTTTGGAGTATAAACAATGGCAAAAGAAAAATTTGAACGTACGAAACCGCATGTGAACGTTGGAACAATTGGTCACGTGGATCATGGTAAAACTACTTTGACAGCGGCTATTACAACAATTCTATCTAAAAAATTTGGTGGT
>JAQUVM010000007.1 GCA_028693355.1 Burkholderiales bacterium | reverse complement strand
CTACTGCTCTACGTCTCCAGCTACTATCCCCTCACCATTTGCTACTACCTTTCCATTTGCAGCCATTGCAATTCCATCATATGCTGCATATGTACCATTAGCAATTTTAACCGCACAAGATGAATTAGCACCATCACACAACACACCTGAAACACCAGCTAATGTATTGATAATAGATTTAGCAACTGTGTCATAATCAAACTCATTTAATAAACCAATAGCTCCAGCTACACCACCTGCAGCACACATAGGCCCACAATATGCTGATAGACGGCCAATACTTGCCTTAATATGTACCGTTGCTAGATGAGAGAAAAATAGTGCACGATATAACTCTTCTTGAGTTTTACCTCTTTCGCGAGCATATGTTACAACGGGTAGTGATGCGGTTAGACCAACATTACCGCTACCAGCTGTAGTCATAACTGGCATAGCACTACCACCCATGCGAGCATCGCTACCAGCTGCCGCTAGACTTGCTGCTTTATTACGTACATCGCTACCATAAAAACCACTATCCATACTTTTTTTAATATTACGTCCAATATTTACACCATAGTCATTGTTCAAGCCTTCATTAGCAATAGCCAAATTGCAATCAATAACTTTATCAAAAATATCTTTTATTAAACTTGTATCTATAGTTTTAGCTAAATCATATATTAGCTTAATTGATAATATAGCGGCTGCATCTTCTGGGCTTACATGATTACTATCATCTAACTTATGTATTACTTCATCATTTTTTACTATTTCGGTAATATTAGTGTGAGAATGTTTCATTTCAACACTTGCACTTTCACTACCTGCAAATACTTTTACTTTTATATATAATTTCATATTATTTTTTGAATTTTGAATATGAATAACTTGCTTATCTAAAAAGGCTTTAACTTCGGATAATTGTTCAGGCTTTACAGCCGAAATCACCATAAGCTCTTTACTAGCATCCCCGGCAAATGCCCCCATAGCAGCTGATACAGCAATACCTACCATGCCACCGCTATTAGGCACTACAACACTTTTTACATTTTTAATAATATTTCCAGAAATATATATGTTCATTTTTTCTGGTTTTTTGCCTAATACTTCTGTAGCCTTGGCTGCTGCATATGCAATTGCAATTGGTTCAGTACAACCTTCTGCAGGAATTATTTCATCATTCAATAATTGAATAACTTGTTTAATCAATTTATCATTAGTTTCTATCATTTTAAACCTTTAAAATTCTTTATTTCTTCATGCTAAAAATCATCTACTTTTATTTCACGCTCTAGAAATTTCTATTTTTGACAAAAATCATGGGTTTACAAATCCAACGCTACTAGATTGAAATATCGTTAACTCAAAATCTTTTAACACCACAAATACATGCTCAAAAACACGTGATTGAGTCTCTTCAAAATCTCTCAAATAAACCTCTTTACTAAACGCATAAATTTGTACAGGTAACCCATTGGGGGTTGGCGCCAGATAACGCACTAATGTTGGTAAATTTGGATCATGTACCAACAATGGATTTTTCCCCAAATAGTCATTCATATATAAACGAAATAGACCTAAATTACTAATACTGTGCTCATAAGGATTTTCTTCTGAATACTTACTAATAAATTCATATTTATTAGCTAATTTCTCTATTAAATCTTGACTACAATCATTAATAGACTCTACATCTAAATAAATAGCTCTAAATATTCTTCTTGCCCCACTTTTTACCATAGCTTGCCAGTTATGAATAGCTTCTGTGGTTAATGCAAAAGTTGGTATAGATGTAACCGTGTTATCCCAATTTCTTACTTTTACCGTATTAATGGAGATTGAAGAAACTTCTCCGTCAATATTATACTTAGGAATATTTACCCAGTCACCTACTTTTATAATTTGATTTGCGGTAGCTTGAATACCTGAAATTAAACCTAAAAATGTATCTTTAAAGATTAATACAATAAACGCAGAAACAGCACCAATACCTGTTAACATTTTAAATGGTGATTTATTTATTACAAAAGTAATATATAGTAAAATAGCTATACACCAAATTACAAACTGACTTACTTTTATGTACCCATATATAGGATATTGATGTGAATCATCAAATCTTCTCTCATAATCAATATTTATTGCAGAAATAAGTCTGGTAACTGTCCATGTTCCAACCACATAATAAGCTAAATAAGCTACATTTAAAAGTATGTTTGCAAATCCCAATGTGATTTTATCGTCGCCTTTATAACCAACAAATGCGCTACCAATATCTAAAACAACAGCAAACATAAATAAAGCAAATAAATTAAATACCCGAGCCTCTGCTAATGCAACTAGTATCCGATTACGAGTCCGTAAAAAAAGATTATTAATTAGTCCAGCTAAGACATCTCTAAAAATAAAATTAAACAATATGGAAATAAATAAAATAACTAAAAGCATTATAACAATGCTAAATACAGTTTTTACCCCGTAATCAGTGATTCCTGACAATACTGTTTCATTTAAAAGCGAGTGAATACTTATTTTCATATGGTATAAAATTTATTCGTAAAATTCAAATTAGTAGGAGATATAATTATAACACTTATTTCACTCTATTATTCTCTGCTACAAATTACAAGAACTTATAACATGATATAATATTGGGTTAAAAATACTAAAGTTGAACATGAATAAAACATACATAAGTTATATAAAACTGGTCTCGGCAATTGCTATTTGGGCTAGCCTTTATCATATCGCCAAACATTTGCTAAGCCATGGGGCAGACATTTTAGTTGTAGTATTTTTGCGATATTTTATATCTGCAATTGTATTAATTGGTATTTTAAAAATAAAAACCGGAAAAATTATTCATAATGTATCACCCAAAGTAATGATGCTATTATTTTTCAGTGGATGTATTGGTGTTAGTATTTACAATATATCATTTTTTTATGCAGAATCATTAGTTTCTGGCAATATTGTTGCCATCATGTTTTCTTTTGCTCCTTGCATCACTGTATTACTTTCCATTATATTTCTAAATCTAAAACCAAATACAATATCAATTACAGGAATGATAGCAGCTTTAGTTGGCACAATTGGAGTAATTAATTTTGCTACCCCTAGTTGTGGTAAATTCTTTTGTTTAAGTACATTTAGTAACTGGGATTTAGGGGTTGCTTTATCACTATTCGCGGCATTTTGTTTTGCAGTTAACTCAATCATAGTAAGAGTAGTTTCAGAACAAAAAATTTCTGGACTAATCATAAATACTTACTCTGCTATATTTGGCGTTATTATCACAGGTATCATACAATTAATTATTCATAAACCTATTGATTTAGGTTTATACACTAACTCAGAGTTTTCTCTAACTATTTTGTATGTATCAATTATGGCAACTGTTGTGGCTTATTTATGGTTTACAGACTCATTAATTAAGCTTGGAGTTCTAAAAACCGTAATTTTCCAAAATACTCTACCATTACAGACTATACTTATCGGTGCATTATTTTTTCATGACACCATTAGTTTAAACGTACTACGTTGTAGTTTACTGGTAATTGCTGGCGTTATTATGACAAACGTTGGAAATAGTGCTATTGGAGCTACCTTCATGAAACAGCTAAAAAGAAAGAAAAAATCATAAATGTTAGAAAATATTACTATTCGCGGCGCACGAACGCATAATTTAAAGAACATTGATATTGATTTACCAAAAAATAAATTAATTGTAATCACAGGATTATCTGGCTCTGGCAAATCTTCTCTAGCATTTGATACTCTATATGCTGAAGGTCAAAGACGCTATGTAGAATCTTTATCTGCTTACGCACGCCAATTTTTACAGCAAATGGATAAACCTGAAGTTGATTTAATTGAAGGATTATCTCCAGCAATTTCAATTGAACAAAAAGCTACTTCACACAACCCAAGATCAACAGTTGGAACTGTTACAGAAATCTATGATTACTTGAGACTCTTATTTGCGAGAGCTGGTACACCTTTTTGTCCTACCCATAAAAATGAGCTTCAAACGCAAAGCGTTAGCCAAATTGTAGATACTATACTAGCTTTACCTATTGATACTAAAATCATGATACTTTCACCCCTAGTTCATGAACGTAAGGGTGAACATATTGATTTATTAAACCATATACAAATTCTTGGATTTACTAAAGTACGTATTGATGGTGAAATTTATAATTTAGGTGAAACTCCAGCAATTGATAAAAATAAAAAGCATACCATTGAAATTATTGTAGATAGGTTAAAAGTTAAAGATGACATAAAAAGTCGCTTAACAGACTCAGTTGAAACAGCTCTTAATCATGGCGAAGCAAAATTAAAGTTGGTAAATCTTGAAAATAATAGCGAAAAGTGGTTTTCTAGTAAATTCGCATGCCCTGAATGTGATTATTCAATTCCAGAATTAGAGCCTCGTATTTTCTCATTTAATAATCCAATTGGAGCATGTAATCGCTGTGATGGCCTTGGGCATATTACTTTTTTTGATCCGACTAAAATCATCAATAGCTCAGAACTATCAATTGCAGATGGTGCGGTCAGAGGTTGGGACAAACGAAATCAATATACTTATCAAATATTACAGTCTGTTGCTGAGTACTATAAATTTAGCTTAGAAACACCATTTCAAGAATTGAGCAAAGATAATCAAAATATTTTATTATACGGCTCAAATGATGAAGCAATACCTATGTCAATCATTCATGAAAATGGTGGATTTCGTAAAATCAAGCAAAAATTTGAAGGGATTATAAATACATTAGAACGTCGTTATTATGAAACTGAAAGTAATCATGTTAAAGAAGAGTTAGCTAAGTTTCAAAATAATAAAGAGTGTCCAGAATGCAAAGGATCTCGTTTACGCAAAGAGGCATTAGCAGTAACTGTTGGTAAACATAATTTAGCTACAATTAGCGCATGGCAACTAAAACAATGTGCTGAATATTTTAGCACGCTAAAGCTCGTTGGCAATAAACAAGAAATTGCTGATAAAATTATCAAAGAAATTATTACCCGTGTTGGCTTTTTGATTGATGTTGGTCTTGATTACTTAAGTTTGAATCGTTCTGCAGATACATTATCTGGTGGTGAAGCTCAGCGCATTCGCTTAGCTAGCCAAATTGGATCTGGGTTAACAGGTGTAATGTATGTATTAGATGAACCATCTATTGGCTTACATCAACGTGATAATGATAGATTAATCGGTACATTAAATAAGCTTCGAGATTTAGGTAATACCGTAATAGTAGTTGAACATGATGAAGATGCAATTAAATGCGCGGATTTTTTAGTTGATATTGGTCCTGGTGCAGGTGAACATGGCGGAAAAGTAATTTATGCAGGAATGGCGGATAAAATAACTGATTGCAAAGAATCCATTACTGGGCAATATCTATCTGGCGTTAAAAAAATTGAAATACCTACAAAGCGTAGAACTCAAACTGATAAAAAATTAACCGTTAAAGCAGCAACAGGAAATAATCTTAAAAAAGCTAATCTAGAAATACCAGTAGGCAATCTAGTATGTATAACAGGAGTATCTGGCTCAGGTAAATCTACATTAATTAATGATACTCTATATAGAGCAGCAGCTCAACATATTTACAATAGTAATGAAGAGCCTGAAGCACATCAAGAAATCTCTGGGTTAGAACATTTTGATAAAGTGATTAATGTTGATCAAAGTCCTATTGGGCGCACACCTCGCTCTAATCCAGCTACTTATACAGGGTTATTTACACCAATACGTGAATTATTTACACAAGTAAATCTGGCTCGTGAGCGTGGTTACGGACCTGGAAGATTTTCATTTAACGTAAAAGGTGGGCGCTGTGAAACTTGTCAAGGTGATGGCTTAATTAAAATTGAAATGCATTTCTTACCAGACATGTATGTACTTTGTGATACATGTAAAGGCAAACGCTATAACCGTGAAACTTTAGAAATTTTATATAAAGGTAAAAACATTCATAATGTTTTAGAAATGACAATTGAAGAAGCATTAGAATTCTTTGCAGCTATTCCTATTATTGCTCGCAAGTTACAGACTCTTATAGATGTTGGTTTAGGATATATTAGACTTGGACAATCAGCAACTACTCTATCAGGTGGAGAAGCACAACGCGTGAAATTGGCACTAGAGCTTTCAAAACGAGATACTGGACGTACTTTATATATTTTAGATGAACCAACAACTGGCCTACATTTCCATGACATTGATTTACTTCTAAAAGTTTTACATCGCTTTGCTGATCACGGCAATACTGTTGTTGTGATTGAACATAATCTTGATGTTATCAAAACAGCAGATTGGATAGTTGATCTGGGACCTGAAGGTGGAGAAGGTGGTGGAAAAATTATTGCAACTGGAACACCTGAGCAAATTGTAAAATTAAACAAAGGTTATACTGGTAAGTATTTAGCACCATATTTGGAGAAAAAATAATGGTACAAAATAATTGGAATGCAAACCTATATGATAGCAAACATAATTTTGTAACAAATTATGGTAATAATGTAATTGATTTACTAAACCCATTATCGCATGAAACAATACTAGACTTAGGGTGTGGAAGCGGTGAGTTAACCGCAAAAATGAATGATCTTTCCACTAAAGCAGTTGGTATTGATTTCTCTGAAAATATGATAAGCCAAGCAAAAGCACGATTTAATGATGTTGAGTTTTATCAACATAATGCTGAGTTACCATTTCCATTTGACTATCAATTTGATGCCGTATTTTCCAATGCAGCCCTACATTGGATGCACAATGCAGATGCAGTCATTTCAAACGTAGCAAACTCTTTAAAAAATGGTGGAAGATTTGTTTTTGAGATGGGCGGTATTGGTAATATTAATACAATTATTCAAGCAATTGATTTTGCAGCCCAACAATTTGGTTTGAATAAACTACCACTTTATAATTACTTTCCAAGTATTCCAGAGTACTCAAATATTATTGAAAAAAATAATATTCAAGTGATATATGCACAGCTTTTTGAAAGACCTACTCCTTTAGATGGAGAAGAAGGTCTACGTAATTGGATAAAGATGTTTCGTAATAATGTTCTCGAACAAATAAACCCAGAAAACCATGAAGAGTTTTTTAAGCTTGTAGAAGAATATGCAAGACCAAAACTATATATAAATGGTAAATGGAGTGCTGACTATGTCAGACTTCGTATGATAGCAATAAAAGCTTAAAAACGCTCACAATAATTAAAGGTATTTTTAATGACTATGTATTCTTTATTTATGCATCCGCCAATATTATTCTTCATCTTAGGTGTATTTGCATCAATATGTAAAAGTAATCTTGATACGCCAGAACAAATTAAGCAATTTATTTCAATTTATTTACTAATGGCAATAGGCCTAAAAGCTGGGTATGAATTAAGTGAAGTGGGATTAGCTACAAATATAATATACCTATTTGCTTTTTGCATATTATTTTCAATAGTAGTTACCATTATAGCTTATATTATTTTACAATTTAAAGAAAATAATGCAGATGCTGCACTTATTTCTGCATGTTATGGTTCGGTAAGCATCGTCACATTTTTGAGCGCTATTGGATTTTTAGAAAATAATCAAATTGCTTTTGATGGATATATTACTACTGCACTTGGATTAATGGAAGCACCACCAATTTTAATTAGTTTACTTTTATATAATATTGCTTCAAAAAAAACCAATCCAAATAAAAATAAATCATGGGTTAAATCTGCTGTTAAAAGCTCACTACTTGAACAATCAATCCTAATGTTATTGGGAAGTATCATAATTGGCTACCTATGTGGGCTAGATGGTAAGGAAGAATTAAAGCCATTTGTGGGAGATATATTTAAAGGCATGCTGTCTATTTATCTTCTTGGAATGGGGGTGAAAGCTGGTAAAGAAATGCCAAAACTATTGTCATCATCAAAAAATCTAATCATCTTTGCGATTATAACACCATGTATTACAGGAACACTTGGAATGCTTAGTTCCGTCTACATTTTCCATTTGAATGCTGGAAACGCTTTACTGATCACTATGCTTTTTGGCAGCGCTTCATACGTAGCAGTCCCAAGTTCAATGCAGACTTCAGTTCCTGAGTCAAACGTTGGCATGGCAGTAACAATGACATTGTTAATAACCTTTATTTTAAATATTATAATATTGATGCCAATATACTATCAAATAATAGTATATCTGTTACATCAGTAAAATTGTTTACCAGAAATCATTATCAAATGACTGAAATTAAAAACTATATTACAACCATTGGTTATGCTATGCTTCGTGAAGAGCTTCATAACCTTGTAACTAAAGAACGTCCTCAATAAGTCCAGCTTGTCAATTGGGCCGCCAGTAATGGTGACCGCTCTGAAAATGCAGATTATCAATATGGTAAAAAAAAGCTTCGTGAAATTGATAAACGTATTCATATACTAACAAAACGTATAGAAAATGCAGAAGTAGTTGATCCTAAAGTACATACAGGTAAAGAGATAGTTTATTTTGGTGCTAAAGTTGAAGTATTACGTAATAGTAATATTGAACAAATTGTTACAATTGTTGGTCAAGACGAAATTAACCCTGAAATAAATCATATTAGCTGGACATCTCCCTTAGCTAAAGCGTTAATCAGGAAAAAACTTGGCGACACGTTTATGTTTAACTCACCTCAAGGTGAAGAAGAAATTGAAATAGTAGATATTAGCTATGAATAAAACTATAACAATCATTGGTGGTAAAGGACTCATGGGAGAATTATTTACCAAACTTTGGCAAGAAATTGGCTATGTAGTTTATCAAATAGGTAGTACTGATTGGGATAAATTACCATCATCATTAGCAAAAAGTGATGCTGTAATAATAAGCGTACCCATTGAAAAAACAACTGATATAATTAAACAAATTACTCCTTTATTACCTGATAATATAATTTTGGCTGATTTCACCAGTATAAAATCAACCCCCTTAATAAACATGTTACGCGAATTTAGCGGTAGCGTAATTGGCTTGCATCCTATGTTTGGGTCAACTATAAATACTCCACAAAATCAAGTAATAGTTCATTGCGAAGGACGTAACCCCGAAAAATGCCAATGGCTAATAGATTCATTAAGTCAAATTGGCTTTACTTTAAAATCCATGGAAGCAGCTGAACATGATGAAGCAATGAATTTTATACAAGGAATTGAGCATTTTTTAACATTTAGCCTAGGTACATTTTTACAACATAAAAATCAGCACCCTGAAAAGTTATTAGAAATTGCAAGCCCTATATATTTAGCTAAATTACTGCTAATGGGAAGAATATTTGATCAAGATCCTAAATTATATGCCGATATAATTATGGCAGATAAATCTAGATTAGAGTTAATTAAAGAGTTTTCAATATGGTTAAATCATTGGGTGCAGAACTTAGAGCAATATAACAAAGAAGAATTCATAGCAGAATTCACTAAAGCCAGCCAATGGATGGGTAAATTTACAAGGTACTCGCAACATATTAGCGATAAATTTTTAACAATTGATTTGGAAGAACATGTTTAAAAAGCACCCTTTACTACAAATGATTATTTCTGTAGCATCTTTGGCATCAATTGGGATATTCATTCATAAGAGTCAACTAGAACCAATAGCAACAGGTTTTTACCGCTGTTTATTTGGAATAGTATTTTTATTAATCATTAATAAATTTACGGCTCACAGAATAGTTAATGATAATATTGTTACAAAAATGAGTAACAAAAAATCATCTATTATTACATTAATTGCGGGTATATGCCTTGGTATGGATATGCTAGTTTGGAATTTATCATTTAAATATACAACTATGGCTGAGACTAACCTCATAGTGAATATAACCCCGCTTTTAATTTTCCCTATCACTATCTTTTATTTTAAAGAAAAGTTTTCAGCTTTAGTAATCGTACCATTTGCACTTGCTATTTTTGGGTTATATTTACTCGTATTTGCCACAGGTTCTACCCAAAATTTACATCTTACGGGTGATATTATGGCATTTATTGCTGCAATCTTTTATGCTGGGTTTGTTGTATTAACTAAGGTAATTGCAAATAGTGGAATTAATATGGGGCGCTATATGGTAAAAATTAGCACATATTGCGCTATATTACTATTAATTGCAGGAATTATCTCTGGCGAAAACTTCTTCCCTCATGATGTACATGGTTGGATTTTATTAATTGCTTTAGCATTCATATCTATAGTATGTGGACAATATTTCTTGGCTCAAGCAATGACAAAAATACCATTACAAATATCCTCAGTATTTTTATTATTACAACCTGTATTTGCAGCTTTGTATGGAATAACTTTATTTGATGAAAAACTATCTATTGGACAAACTATAGGTGCTGTAACTGTATTAGTTGCAGTTTTTATATTTAAACAAATAGAGATTCGTTATAATAAAAAAGCAGTATAATTTGCCAAACTATATATAATTAAACTCTAACAAATAATTTAGAACATCAATAGCAAAAGTTAGCTAAAATAATGTATAAATAACTTTTTCATAATAAATTGGAATAAATATGTCATTAAATAATGAATTACTCCGTAGCCTAGCAAACCAGTTTGGTAGCCCACTATATGTTTACGATACAGAAACAATAGAAAATCAATATAAAAAATTAACTAAAGCTTTTAATGAAAATACCAAATTTTTCTATGCATGTAAAGCTCTAAGCAATATAAACATCTTAAAATTTATGCATAAAATAGGCATAAATCTTGATTGCGTAAGTATTAATGAAGTAAAACTAGGCTTAAAAGCAGGTTTTGCTCCAGAACAAATTATTTTCACTCCAAATAGTGTTGATTTTAGTGAAATTGAAGCGGTAAAAGATCTTGGAGTTCATATCAATATTGATAATATTTCTATACTAGAGCAATTTGGTAGTAAATTTGGTAATACATATCCTGTTTGTATTCGTATTAATCCACATATAATGGCAGGTGGTAATATGAAAATCTCAACAGGTCATATTGATAGTAAATTTGGGATTAGTATTCATCAAATTCGCCATATTTTACGTGTAGTAAATACAACTGGATTAGTTGTAAATGGCTTACATATGCACACAGGTAGCGAAATTAAAGATATTGATGTATTTATTCGTAGTATTGATTTATTATTAGATATTGTACATGATTTTCCTGATGTAAAAGTACTAGATTTAGGTAGTGGTTTTAAAGTTCCATACCAAGATGGTGACTACACAACTGACTTAGATTTACTTGCTAGTCGAGTTGATGAATCATTTAAAAGATTTGCGGCTGAACATAATCGTAGCTTTGAAGTATGGTTTGAGCCTGGTAAATTTTTAGTAAGTGAAAGTGGCTACTTAGTAGTTAAGGCAAATGTGATTAAACAAACTACTGCTGCAACATTTGTGGGTGTAAATAGTGGTTTTAATCACTTAATTCGTCCTATGTTCTATGATTCGTACCATAAAATCACTAATATCTCTGCTCCTGAAAATGCTGCAGAACGTATCTATACAGTAGTTGGAAATTTATGTGAAACAGACACATTTGCATGGGACAGAAAAATTTCTGAAGTACGTGAGGGTGACTATTTAGTATTTCATAATGCTGGTGCATATGGGTTTGAAATGAGTAGCAGCTTTAATTCACGCTTCAGACCTGCAGAAGTTATGGTATATAATAATCAAGCACATCTTATTCGCGAACGCGAAAAATTTGATGATTTATTATATAAACAAGTTGAATGTGACTTATTTTAGGAATTAAGTTATGAGAAAAATTTTAGGTTTAATTATTATTGGGTTTTGTGTAAATGCATATGCCGATCAAGATCAGGCTGCATCATTATTGGATGATAGCACACCGCCAAGCATTCAAAATACCACAAACTCAAATCCAACAAGTCCACGATTAATCATCGTAAAACCTGAACCATCTCGTTCAGCTACGCAGTCTTCAACAAAAACTGTAAAACAAAGCACATCATCTCACCATAATAAAAAACATACCAAAAAAACTAAGGCTTCTAAAAATAAAAAAAGTAAGCACAATACAGCAAAAACTAATAAAAATAGCAACATAAAGAGCCATAAAGTAAGTAAAAAAACCAATAGCAAATCAAATAAAAAGGCTAAGAAGAAAGTACAATAACATGACAGTAAATAATTTAGCATTAACAAAACAAGAGAAAAAAATTGTAACTCTTGCAGCGTTAGGAGGTATGTTAGAATTTTATGATTTCATTATTTATGGCATATTTTCAGTATATTTTGCACACCAGTTCTTTCCTAGCGGAAATGAAATGGTATCCATTATTGAAAGCTATGTAGTTTTTATATTAGGCTATATAGCACGTCCAATTGGTGGCATTATTTTTAGTCATGTAGGTGATGAGCACGGCCGCAAAAAAGTACTAATCATTACCATTATCTTAATGGGTTTATCTTCATTGGGTATTGGATTATTACCAACATACGAACAAATTGGCATATTTGCTCCAATTGGATTATTAATATTTAGGCTTTTACAAGGCTTCGCATTAGGTGGTGAACTTCCTAGCACTTATGTGTATATTAATGAATCAATGCCACATAAACGAGGCACTGGTTTTGGTATAACTATGACTGGAGTAAACTCAGGATTATTACTTGGTATGATAATTAACCATGGCTTATCTTTAATCCTTACTACTGAACAAATAACCGAATATGGATGGAGAATACCATTTATTATTGGTGGTGCTCTATGCGTACTAAGTTATAAAATACGCCAATCATTACAAGAAACTACAGCATTTGAGCGAATTGAAAATAAGCCTGACTTCCCTATTGTTTATTTATTTAAAAACCATCTACCACAGATGATTGCAGGTATTGCGGCAACGGCTATCATGTCAGGATTAGTTGTGGTTGCTATTGTATTCATGCCAACATATTTGAGTAAAATGCTTGGTGTAGATACTAAAATTATTAGCTATATTATGCCAATTGCCCTTTTATTAAATGTTACTACAATTTATATAACTGGTAGATTTGCTAATCATGCCTCACCATATATAATTTTACGTAATTTATTATTATCATCTATCATTTTAGCGCCACTTAGCTACTTTGCTATTTCATATGGATATATACTAATCGGAGTATCTATACTTAGTATATTAGAAGGTATTGCTGCAATGATAATTCCCATGTTAATTACTTACCTATTTCCTGCACAAATTCGCTTAACTGGTGTTGCGTTAAGTTATAACATTAGTTTTACAATATTTGGCGGATTAGCACCTATTGTTATTAGTAGTGCAATAAACTCTGGAGTAGGTATTTATACTGCCCCAATATCTTTTATAGCTATCATAATAACTTGCTCAATCTTTGGATTAATCTATGCAAAACGCCATAGCGAAGAATCAATTTCTTAATCATGGCGATAATAGACTCTGTACTAACAAAAGAAGAAAAAAATTGTAACTCTTGCAGCGTTAGGTGGCATGCTAAAACAATCAGTACCATAATCAAAAACTGCTCAGATGAGCAGTTTTCTTTTACATAGATTTAATTAAAATAACTGAATGCAAAGATAAAACAAGTTAATAAATTCATAATAATTCATAAACCATATTTGCAACATTAATGAATAAATTATAAAGATAAAAAAAGTTCAGCCATCAGATTTTTGTAGATAAATTTCCACAATTTAAGCTGATACAAATTTGCATTTTATACCAGCTAATGTATCAATAATTATTTTTCAGTTGGAACAACATCACTTTTGATTGGGCATAATGTACCATGTGGAACTTCATTAGAAATTCCATTTGGATAACCACGATAATTTATATTATAAATTTTTGCTAAATGTCCAACAAAACCAGATTCTCCACACCCCATTCTAGTTGCAAAATCCTGCCAATTTAATTCTTGATTATTAAAGGTATTACTCCCAGAAGACCAAGAGGCTTCTGCTAAGGCAGGTAACTTTGGCATTGCCATATACATTAAATGATCAAAACTAGCTAAATTTTCCGACCACAAAGCACCTTCAATTCCCAAAATATTTTGAGGATTAGTCGTTGTTTTTAAAACTTGTGAACTACTATGTGCTACATCTAAGGTATTATAAGTGTCCATATACTTTCCAGCCCAAGTAAAGCCAGGTTCTGCAATTGATGGGCTATAAGCCAAATCAAAATACGTCTTATCAGCAAAAGCTAAGACTACTGGATAATTAGCATTTGCTAATGTTACGGCTTGATTAATGCCACCATGATTACTTGGATTCCATACCCAAATATGCCCACTTTGATGAGATTGTAAAACATTTTGACCAATCACTCCATTATCATCCTGTACTGATTGTTGCCATCCAGATAGAGTTAAATCAGAGTTATTATTTGAAAACTTCTGAATAAATAATTGTGATTTATCTAGTGCAGACAGTGATGACCATTCATTACGACAGCTACTACTATTTGTCCAAGCAGCACTGCTAACTTCGTCACCGGCAATACTAATCTCATTATTTATATTATAAACAGTCGTTTGATTACTAAATAATTTTGCGGTACTATTTATGATATCATCAATAGTTTTAGTAAATTGCTGACCAATAGAAATATCAGTATCATAAGTACAAACAGGTAATACATTATCTTTATATCCCTGTACTGAGAGGTATTGAGAATTGTCATTATAATCTACCATGCTCTCGGGTAAAGATTTAATTAAAGCCCTAGCGTGCCCTGGTATATCTATTTCTGGAATCACAGTAATTTGATTATCATTCGCATATTTTATAATATTACTGATATCATTAGCGGTATAACCACCACCATATGGTGTATTTGCTAATGGATAATTTATTTGTGATAAATTGGTCATATCTAGATTATTTTGGATTAACATATTAGCACCAATAGTTTGTCCAAGACCACGTACCGCACCTATGGATGTTAAACTTGGATATTGAGGTATATCAATTCTAAATGCCTCATCATCAGATAAATGTAAATGTAATGTATTTAACTTGCTCGCCGCCATAATGTCTATTAATTTTTTAATTTCATCTGGGGTAAAATAGTGACGTGCTACATCAAGCAACACCCCACGATATTTAAACTGAGGATAATCAGTTATTGTAACAGCTGGCAAGTGACCATTACCTTGAATATAAATCTGACGCAATGTTTGAAACGCATAATAAACACCTGTTTGTGTTAGAGCTTCAATAACTACTCCATCGCTCGTTACTGATAAACGGTATCCTTCTGGATTATTATTAATAGCAATTGGATTTATGAAATTGGTAATTACTATACCAGTCTCAGCATTACCTTCATTATCAATACTTGCGCTTATATTTAAATCTTTTTTTAATATTGCTACAAAATCATTTACAACATTATTATTCTCATCTAACTGATTATGCACTGCAATTGTTTTGTTAAATGTATAATCACCCAAAGCTCCTTGTCGAATGCTCACAGGAGAGGGAACAATATTTACTATATTATCTTTTGCTGGTTGACTATTCGCCCAATTTTCATTAATTCGAT
Organism: Burkholderiales bacterium; assembly: GCA_028693355.1. GTDB lineage: Bacteria > Pseudomonadota > Gammaproteobacteria > Burkholderiales > UBA11063 > Aquella. Next base: position 33,317 of record JAQUVM010000007.1, on the reverse strand, counting down.
CCTGAGCTTTACTCTCAATTAAATCTTGATCTATACCTATCAAAGCATACTTAGTTGCATCAGTTAATAAAGGGTAAATTACTGGAGTATCACTATTATCCTTATTCATAATAAACAAGCTTTGTGGCACTGAACTATTATTACTAATATTTGATTGATTATTGTGTAACAACTTTATTATATAACTTGAGTTTTTTTGGATTGTAAACTTTTCAATTGGCTCTAAAACTGTAAAATAACCTTGAGAAACATCTTTATTCTTGACCGAATCTGTAGACACATATCTTAAATTAGAGCAGCTTCCATCTACATTACAAATCTGCATCTTTAAATCTGGATTTATATTTTGAGTTAATAAAGTATCAAATGAGCGTGGCATATAAAAACCAAATCGCCAATCATCAATATCATTACCCTCATTTTTGAAATTAATTAGAACTGAAAATTCTGATGGCTTTGTATCACCAGAAAATTTACCTATTTTTATTTTTTCAATTTCGATATCAGATTTTTTTATATTGTCTGCACTTGACATAAAAGATGTGGTAACTAGGCCTAAAACTAAACATAATAATTTTAACTTCATCATAAATCCAATACTATAAATAATATGGTATTGTAGCATGCAAACTAAAAACGCTGAACTACTGTAAAAGCAAATCACACAAATTAAATATAAAATTACTAAAACTAAGCTTCTAAAATAATTTCCCTGTAGTGAAATGACACAGAACAGAAATACTCTAAAATATATAACCTAAAGTTTAATAATATAAAACATATAAAAAATATGTTGTAGCATATTTACATAAAAACCCCCTATGATATAATGATGCCACAAAACGTACAACTATAAAATTTTAGAAAGTCAATTTAGCATGAAAAAATTCATAATCACATTAATGTCACTATCCGCACTTGGTGGCACACTGGTTGCATGTAATTCTGGCAGTAGTAATCAACCAAAAGTAACTGTATCATTTTCACAATCTATATGTAACCTTAGTATGAATGAATCAGTGACAATAACTATGAATAGAACAAATATGCCGATAGAAAGTAATATACCATTTAGTCTAAATGCAACAATTTATAAAAAAGCAGCTGGTACTATATCGTCTAATCTGTTATATACTGGAAATACTACTGAATCGGCAACAATGATAATAATGGGTCCAATTCCATGCAGCCAATTACTTGCGGAATCTGGTATTTATAGTCTAGATGAAAGCTCGACAGTATTACCTACTTCTAACACGGCTATGTTAACTCTGACAGGTACGGTTACTCCTCCAGCTCCAGTTGCTCAATAATTAAACCACTATCTACGGTTTTAAGGATCACTTGAAAAATAAAGATAGCTAGTTAGATAACTAGCTATCTTTATTTTTCCCATTTATCAAAAAATCTACATAGTAATTACAAGACTTTATTATCAAAATTATTTCCCAACACAATCACCATGACACCGCAAATTATAATTAAAGAACCAGTAATATCCCAAATTGATGGCACAACTTTATCTACAAAATATAACCATATAATTGCAACTGATATATAAATACCACCATATGCGGCATATACCCTTCCTGATGCCTCTGGATGAAGAGTTAACAACCAAGAAAATATTATTAATGATATAGCTGCAGGCAATAATAACCAAATGCTTTTACCATGATTTAGCCACAGCATTGGTAAATAGCAACCTAAAATTTCAGCAATCGCCGTTGCCATAAATAAAAAAATTGTTTTTACCATCATATCTACTTTTTAATAAAAATGGTTAATCAATACGATTAACTATCATTTTATTTAGAAATGTACCCAAAGAGTATTCCATGGAATTTTATCAGACTTAATTGTCCAAATATGCAATACCAATAACCATGAATAATTAACCATAGCAAAAACAACCAGTAAACAGCATAAACTACTTACTTTACGAATAAATGAGCTACTATATTGAGCTATAATATTATATGCTAAATATGTACTCCAACACGTTGCTAAAAATAAAATAGTTGCTTTTAAATAAGGTATCCATAAAAAACCTTGATTTGCATATTTTTCTAAAAGAGTCACAGTTAGTGCAAATAATCCAATGAAAACACTAGCAGTTCCCAATGGAACTAACGATAATGCTAAATGATTAAAAACCTTAATCTCATACTTGCGATTTACAATTTTTGTAGCTAAAGAAATTAAGCCAAATGTAGTTGAACCTATTATAAAACCAATACCTAAAATATAAATAACCAGTTCTATACCAAATATCCATGTAAAAACATCATCCTGATCAGGATAGTTTGTAAATATCCACCATGGTGCATTAGTATTAAACACCCACATTATATTGTTAGATAAAAACCATGACTCTACTACATCACGCATATGGTTTAGCCAAAAGCTATTTGTCCACTGAAATGCAGCCAAAGCAACCCCACACAAACCATAAATAAGGATTAGGCTAGCCCAAATACTATTACTCTCTTTACCATGGACTAATATTTCTTCATTAGGTGATCTAAAACTCAGCTCAATTGCTTCTCTATGGTTACTACATCTGCCACACATTAAGCATTCAGACGAACTAACCATTGTTCGAAGGGGTAAAACTGTTGGGCAATGAACAGGGATCACTTTTTTGTTAGCATAGTCGTGCCATTTTATTTTGTCAGGCTTATAGCGATATGGTGCAAGCTTAGTTAGTAGTGCAAATACTCCGGTTACAGGACATAAATATTTACACCAAATTCTACTTTGCTTACCATATAATAGTCCAATAATAATTGCAGCAATAGTTGAGCCCCCCAATACTAAAACTACAGGCTTTGGATATTGATAAACACTAGTCATTTGCCCATATAGAGTAGTAATCAAAAAAGAGACAAAAGGCCATCCTCCCCACTTCATCCATTGTGGAATTCCCCTATTTCGTCCATATTTATTAGCAAACTCGCTTAATGACCCTTCAGGGCATAAAACTCCGCACCATAAACGCCCAAAAAATACTATGCTAAGTAGGACAAATGGCCACCATATGCCCCAAAACATAAACTGAGCAAATACAGTAAAATTATTTATTAATGTAGCAGCTTCATCTGGAAGCGGTAAAAATGGTGGTATTATAATCAAACAAGCATAAAACAAAATTATAAACCATTGTAACCTACGAATAAGCACTTGGTGTTTTGAAAACCAATGTCCAATTTTAGTTAAAAGTTTTTGCATGCTTATTTTTTAACCATAGTAGTATTTTTATTTTTTATAAACCATAAAACGCCAATCCAATATCCTAGATAAACTAAAATGTCTATTAGTGAAGGTGTAGCACGATATCCTACTACACTCGATAATAATGGAACAAAATGCCCACCATCACTAAGGATAAATGAAGTATCCCAAAACTTAGCTTTAAGTACAGGTAATGCACCAACTGATACTAACATATCTACTGAGTTTAGTAACATTGCACCCCCTAGTAACAATAGCAATACTTCTGTAATTTTAAAGAAATACTTCCATGAAAAGAATTTATTACCTAATGATAATATGTAGATAGTGAGGATTGCAAGCAATAAACCTATTGCTACAGCACCAAACATATCAGCATTTACAACTCCCTTACTACCAAAGCCAAGAGCATAGATAAAAATAACTGCTTCACTACCTTCTCGTGCAATAGCAACTGCTACCACAATAAGTATTGATATATTCCAACGTCTAGTTTCATTGCTTGATAATGCACTATACATTTCTGATTTTAATTTTGCGCCATTTGAACGCATCCACTTGACCATATATACAATCATGAGTGCTGCTAGCATTGTCAAACTTGCTTGTAAATACTCTTGCGTATTTCCAGATAGTACACCGCTTAACTTAATAAGAGTATATCCTAGTATCATTGCCCATAAAACACCTAAAGCAATACCGCCAGCTAAGAAAAGCATGCCCTCACGTCTACCTTCTTTAAGCTGTTTTAACCACCCAAAGACAATACCAACTACCAACAAAGCCTCAATACTTTCACGCCACATAATAAACGTAATATCTAAAATTGATGAACTACCATTATCAATATGACTATCATTATTAGGTGTTATATTACTTATATTAGTATTGCCATTAACTACAGTAGGATGATTTTGATATTCCTCAGCAGTTAATACAACTAAATCAGCAGTTTTTGTTTTTGGATTAAAATCATTAAAAAATTTATATTTTCCAGCTTCAAGCCCTATCTTAAATGTTTTATCAGTACCTGCGTAAACTTCTACAGAGGTATCTGAGTTTTCTAATTCGACAGGAACACCAGCATTATTTATTACGTGCACAATAAATGGGGTATTTTCAGGAATTACTTGAGGATCAAACTTAATTTCTGTAGTATTAATTATAGCATTAACTGTAATAGGTTCAGCCTGTTCTGCATATACTAGGCCAATATTTGCTATAATAAAAATGAAAATGGAAAAGATAATTTTTTTAATCATAGTATTGTATTTTTTATTTGTGTTAATTTTATTAATTATATATAATAAATGGAAATATGATTTTATTCGCTCAAAGTTTTCGAATAAATATTTTGTACATCTCGAAAGCTATTTTTACGTAAACTAGCTTACGTTCGAACAACCGCAAAACCTAGGCCTATCTTCGATAACAAAATCTAATATTCTTAAACATTCGCTATAAAACTATATTCCCATTTACTTTTAGAACTTTTTAAAACAATCTAAAGATTAGAAAAACCCTTAGACAGTTCATATACTCGCAGTATTTGAATTGTAGGCTAGAAACATTGAATAAAAAATGCGCCGAAGTGTACAAATGGTACATGAGAAGCATTTTTTGAAATGAGACAACGCATACATTTCAAAGACAAAGAGTATAGACTAGTAGCCACCTTTTTTGCCGATACCTGTAAATTTAAACAAATAACTTTGCTTAAATTTCCAATCAACATATTCAGTACCTAAAACTTTACTATCGGTATCTGTATGCCAACCAAAAGTCATAGGGTCTGTTTTAGCATCAAAAGTTGCTACATAAAAACCTGGTCCATCTAATTTAACATTATCACCATAATGTGCTCCATCTGATGCTACCATTGCCATTAAATCACAAGTAGTTTTAGGCTTACCTGATTTGTCTTTTCCACACTGAATTGGCGCATTACTACCAATTTTTTGAATTGTATAAGTTACTTTAGCATTTGGTAGCCAATCACCAGGCGCAAAACCACGAGACTTAAGATTAGCCTTAGCATGAATATCAATCTCTAAATGGATATCTGATTTATCACGAGGAAGCATCATGCCAGTTGGCGCCATATTAATTGGTTGTAAATACACCGTACCTACGCTTAATTGAGACGGTATAGTACTAGTATTATTTAAATTTATTTTTGAATTAGCTGATTTAGCTGCTTTAGTAGCATTGGCAAGAACATCAGCACAACCAGGATCTTTATCACCTTCTACTTGTGCATTATTTACTACAACTTTACTTCCTACTACTGGCAGTGCACATAGTGGCACTTCAGATGCATAACTCGCTACTGCTAACATAGACAAACAACTTGTTAATAAAACCCGCATTTTTTTCCCCTAAAAGTTACAGAACAGCAGGTATTATAAATGAGAGTGATTCTCAATTGCAAGTTTTTGCGATTATTCTAACTCAGTTATAATATAATTACACACAAAACCTAACTTAAAAACTATTTTAATTATAGATATGCTAAATTTAGAATAGTTTATAATGGTGAAGGTTGTTATATGTATTATAAAAATACTACACAACTAGAAAAAATAATTTATATATGGAATACATTATGGATCGTGATATAGAAAAACTTGAACCACAAGTGGTTTGGAAATACTTTAAAGAGTTAACAAAAATTCCTCGCCCATCTAAAAAAGAAGAAAAAGTTTTAGCATATTTAATTTCTACTGCCAAATATATGAATCTAGACTATACTGTCACAGATATTGGTAATATAATTATTCGTAAAAATGCAACAGATGCCAACCCAGATAGAAAAAAAATCATACTTCAAGCGCACATGGACATGGTGCCATCAAAAACCAAAGAATCAAAACATAATTTTGAAATAGATCCTATTGATGCATATATTGATGGTGAATGGGTAACCGCCAATGAAACCACATTAGGTGCTGACAATGGTATGGGCGTTGCTATGGCATTAGCAGTATTAGCGTCTAATGATATTAAACATAATAACATTGAAGTACTAATTACCACGGATGAAGAAGCTGGAATGAGTGGTGCATTTGGTTTAAAAGGCAATGAATTAACTGGAGAAGTATTATTAAATTTAGACTCTGAAGATGATGAAGAAGTTAGCATTGGGTGTGCAGGTGGTGTCAATACAAATATAACATATGATATCTCTTATGAAGAAGCTGATATAGATACTTCAAGTATGCGTATAGAGTTAAAAGATTTATTTAGTGGGCATTCTGGTTGTGATATAACACTAGGTCGAGCAAATGCAATAAAAGAAATTACTAGCTTACTCACACAATTAAAAGATATCACTGATTATAATTTAGTTTCCATGAGTGGTGGTAAATTACGTAATGTTATTCCATCTTATTGTGAAGCTGTAATTAATGTACAAAATAATAATTTATCAAAAGTTAAAAACTTCATAACAGAATTCAAAAAAGAACTCTTAGTTGAATTTGCAAAAACTGATGCTAACATGAAGTTAGAAATTATAGAGGTAGAAAATACTAAAATTGTAAGTAAGCTACAAGCAGATAAATTTATATTAGCACTAAATAGTACATTTAATGGTGCATGGAGACTTAATAATGATTTAGGTATAGCAGAAACATCTAGCAATATTGGAGTTGTTAGCTTTCATGATAATCATATAAAAGTAATTACTATGCAACGTAGCGCGATGCATACACCTAAAATTAAATTAAGTAATATGATTGCAGCTCCATTTAAATTAATTGGTGCAACAATTGAACAAAATGGTATTTATCCTGGATGGCAACCAAATATTGAGAGCAAATCATTATCTGTAGTTTGTCAATCATACCGTGAATTATTTGGTCATGAAATAAAAGTTGGTGCTACTCATGGAGGCTTAGAATGTGGATTAATAATGGATAAATTTCCAAATCTTGATGCAGTATCTATAGGTGCAACAATACAATTTCCACACTCACCAAACGAGCGTGTAAATATAGCTTCAGTTGGAAAATCTTGGAAATTACTTGTTAAGATAATAAATAATCTGTAACCATCTGAAATAAAAAAAGTGCTGTAATAATATTACAGCACTTTTTATTAAAATTAAGTCTACAATAACTTCAATAATGCAGCACCAGTTGTAAACCCAGCACCAAAGGCACATAATGCAATATTTAATTGCCCTTTATCTTCAGCTAATGCTTCATTTAATGCTATAGGAATAGTACATGATGATGTATTGCCATAATTAGCAATATTACTAAACATAATACCACTAGGTAATTTTAAACGACTTTCAACCGCAGATAAAATTCGCTGATTTGCTTGATGAGGAACAGCTAAATTTATATTTGATACGTCAAAATTAGCTTGCTCACAACATTTATAGATAGCACTTGCCATAGTTTTAACTGCTACAGGAAACAGTTTTTTACCTTGCATCTTAATACCAGCATCTATATCAACCGGAATATTTAATACATCGCCAGACTCAGCTTCTGAACCAATATATACATGCATTAATTCTGCTTCACATTCTGCAATATTATCCTCACCAGTAACTATAGTAACCGTTGCAGCATCTGCAAATAAAAATGCTGTTTCAAAATCATCTGGTTTGATTCTAGGTGATAAAGCCTCTGCTGTAATTAACATAACGCGTGAATGTGGTCTAGTACGTAAATAATCTTGCGCTACTTGCAAAGCATAAAGGTAACCACTACATGCAGCATTTAAATCATACGCAGGGACAGATACTTTGCCATAAATATGAGTTAATTTATCTAAAATTAAACAAGCCATAGAAGGAGATTGTAATTGTTCTGGAGAACAAGTTGCACAAATAACTAAATCAATATCTTGCAATTTTAGCTTTTGTTTATCTAAAGTATCAATTGCAGCTTCAACAGCTAATTCAGTAACACTTTCACCTTTAGCCAAACGATGACGTTGTTTAATTCCTGTTCTTTGAATAATATCTTCATTAGTAAAGTCAGGAAATAATTTTAATATCTCATCATTCGTAACTACATTAGCACCGCTTCTAAACTGAGGTCTAGCCAGTCCAACTCGGCCAACTCGTGCATTAATTACATTACGAGCACTCTCGTCAATTTCAATAGCTTTACGTTCTAAAATTGGCTTACGTGGTTTTGCTTGAGCAGCTTTTGAAATACCATCTGGTAGACGAATCTTAACTAATGGTTTACCAACCTCAGCTTTATCATCTAATTCTACACAAATTTCTTCAATAATACCATTACATGGAGATAAAATTTCACCAGCTGATTTACTCGCTTCAATCTCAACTAAGACATCACCAGATTTAACTTCATCACCAACATTAATGTTAATTACATTGATAATAACTGTCTCATCAGATGGACTAGCGCCAATTACATCAACAGTAAATAAACTTGGATCATTTTCTGATTCTTCTTCCCATGAAAGCTTTAACCCTAGCATTTCGCTACTTGCTGTTAAAATTTTTTCAAAAGATGGAAGTAACTCTAACTGATTAGCAAAGTTACACGGTGTATATGTATCTGGACGTGTAATACGACGCATCTTAACTGGTCGTTTAGCATATTCTGCAACAGTAGCCAAAATATCACCACCAACACCACAAGTTAAATTATCTTCATGAACAACTATCAAATTGCGCGTTTTTTCGGCTGATTTGATAATTGTTTCTTTATCATATGGTTTAATTGTACGAATATCAATAACTTCAGCCGACATACCAACTACTTCAAGTTCATCAGCAACCTGCTCACACATACTAACAGTATTACCCCAACCCACTAAAGTAATATGCTCACCTACACGAGTTGTACGAGCCTTACCAACTGGTACTAATTGTTTATCTACATCTCTAGATGTAGTATCAACAACAGAACCATTATTTAATAATTTTTTAGGGTATAAAAATAAGCATGGGCGATTTGATTTAAATGCAGCATTAATCATACCTGCTGCATCTGCAGCATTTGATGGCATATAAACATCTAAACCAGGAATATGAGCAAATGTACCCTCATTTGTTTGCGAATGGAATGGACCTAAACCTGGACGATAAGCACCACAAGCAGCAAATACCATTACTGGTGCCTGCCAACCACCATTTGTACGCCAATACATAGTGCCTAATTCTGAGAAAATTTGATTATATGTGCATGGTAAAAAATCCGCAAACTGAATAAATGCAACTGGTTTTTTACCTGTTAATGCCATACCAACTGATAGACCAACAATAGTAGACTCACTTAATGCACTATTTAGTACACGACCAGGATAAGTAGTTGATAACCCACGAGTCACACCAAAAACATCACCTTTACCATCCTCAATATCTTCACCTAAGATCACTACATTAGAGTCATTTTTTAATTGTGAATTAAACACATTTCTCATAGCTTCTAGCATAGTAAAACGTTCACTAGCATTAAAGTCACCACGATACTCTGGAGCATTAGGCTTTATATCAGAAGCTAATTCAACTTCAGCTTCTTGTGTCATTACTGGATCTGTACCATGACGAGCAACTTCAACTGCTGCACGTACTTGACTTATAATATCTTTTGTATATGTGCTAATTTCTTCTTGAGTAAATCCATTTGCTAATAAATAGTTTTGACTATTTAACAATGGATCATTTCCATGACTAAGTTTTATTTCATCATCAGTACGATATAATTTTTGATCATCCGCATTAGAATGGTTATCCATTCTATCTACATTCATTACTATAATTTGTGGAGTCCTATACTCTCGTATGCTATCAATAATATTTCCAACCTTATCAATTTCTTGCAAAGGATTTGTACCATCAATATGGGTAATAGGAATATTATAAAAACTACGTGGACGACTACCATCTGGAAAAGAGAAAAATGTTTTTCCTTCAGTACGAGTTGAGATTGCTAAATTGTTGTTATGGATAAAAAACAACACTGGTAGCGCAGAACGCTTGGCTTCAGCTATTGCTTCTAATACTTCCCCTTGTTGTGAAGTACCATCACCAATAGAACAATATGCAAATGGCTTACTTGCATCATCTTTAATACTCATTGCAACACCAGCAGCTTGTAGAGCATTATTACCAATAGGTCCAACTAGGCTCATAATATTTAATTCTGGTGCACTCATATGTGAAACCATCTGGCGGCCAGCAGAATGAGATTCAGCCTTGGCTAATGCGCTATAGAAAAACATTTCATTGCTTATACCACGCGCAAGCATTAGAGACTTATCTCTGTAATGACAATGTAACCAATCTTGTTTAATCAAAAATGGAGCTAAGACTACACTACCTTCGTGGCCTTTGCTTGAGGCTAAAAAATTTGCTTCCCCGCTATTTACTAACTCTGCTTCAACTATATCTGATTCACGTGAAGCTACCATATAGCCATATAGTTGCAATAACTGCTGTTTATCTACAATCATAATTCAAATCACTTTTTAACATAGTATCAAATACACATATCTGTACGTATAATACTACAAATTAACAAAAAACAATAAATCATTTCATTTCAGTACATTATAAAACCTATTTCTGATACTATTAGTAGAGTGATATAATACCAACAGTACATAAATTCATACAGTATCAGTTAGTCGCATTTACATCATAAAAACTAACGGATACCAATCAAGTATAATAAGTATCAGATGGCTTGATTATACCTTAATTTATTAATTAATTGCTAAATTTTATTATAGAATAAATAATATGCTTGCTGCTACCAGAATAGTCATTCACCCAGATGGAACAACCATTTCCAGTTATAAATATTTACCAACATCTGCTCATATTACACTAATGGCATTCATCATGAAACATGTAAAGAGCTCAGATTTACAAACTAATTATAAAAATAAGCAAAATAAATTTATTATTAGTAATGCAAATCTTATGACTAGATTTATTCCAAATATAACTATTGATGAATTACCAGATCTATTAGAAGATTATTGTAATAGAACATTAACCACAAAGTACAACGTATCTAATGATAAATATGACTTTATCGAAACAACGGCATTTATTTCAGCATTTTCTTATGATAAAATTTCAAACCAAGTTACAATAGAATTATGTTACAGATTAATCCCATTTATTTTATACATTAAACAACAATACATTGGAGAAAGATGGAAATACTCTGCTAGTCTTACATCGAGTTATTCTAATTTAGTTTATGATATGATAATTACCAATTTTGATAAAAATTCAACGAGCATTAAATTTACATTAAATGAGATAAAACCATTACTTGGTATAGAAGATGGAACATATGAAATCTATAGTAATTTTAAAAGAAAAGTCTTGAGTACCGCGATGAATGAAATAAATGCAAAAACTGATTTACACGTTGAATTAATAGAACATAAAATACAACGAAAAGTTGAAGAAATACAATTTAATTTTTGTAAAAAATGATTTGGATAACAAATACTATACTAATAAAATGATTATTAATATTGATATTGGTTAAAGTATAAGACTCTAACCAATATATTATAAAATATATCTAAGCTACTTTATCTTCTCTCAAATCACTATGATAAACTTCATAAACTTTTTTATGAGTATAACTAGCAATTGCATCACGATTTGGAAAGTCTACTGCTTTAACAGGAGATAATATATCTATCTTTATTACAAACCCCCCCATTTTTAATGTATTCCAAACTGATTCCATCCATTTCTTTTTTGAAAAAGTAACCTCACTACACAAACTACCATCATAGTTCCTATAACGCACAGAAACTGGTACAATAGCACTCTTTGAAACTATTGCAGCCTCAAAAATTGACCCATGAAAAGGATGAACAGTTTTACCATCGCTAGTTGTACCTTCAGGAAATAGCCCCATTGCCCAACCACCTTGTAAAACTGCTGCAATTTTTTGATTAGCTAAAATTAATTCTCGTTTGTTTTTACGATCAATAAATACAGTTCCGCCAGATATAATTATGTTTTTTAAAAATCCCCACTTTAGCATTTCAACCTTACCAACATAACTAGCACAATGCACACTAGAAAGAACAAGCACATCAAGCCAAGAAATATGATTCTGTATAAACATCGTATTTGGTTGAATATATTCACTATTCAATTTACTATTAACCTCTATCTTAGCGCCAACTCCCCATAACATTAACCTAGCCCAATTTCTATTTACTAAACTTCGCCAAATTCGAGGATTAGCAAAAGGATATATAAGGTAAGAAAGTAATATCATCACAAAAGTCATCATTAATAAATAAGCAAATCTTAAATATGCAATAATTATTTTCATTATAAAAACCTAGTTAAAAATTTTTTGTAATTCACCTGGTGTATCAATTACAATATCAGCACCATTACGCAACAATTCTTCTTTGCCACGAAATCCCCAGTTTACACCAACAGCATATACCCCAGCATTTTTAGCCGCTTGCATATCTGCATCACTATCACCAACAAAAACACACTCATCAGAATCAATATCAAGCTCAGACATAATTTCAAAAATTGAATGAGGATTTGGCTTTAATGGAACACCATGACGTGCACCAAAAATAAAATCAAAATTAAATTCAGAAAAATATTGACTAACAACTTCGTCCATAAATTCATCAGCTTTATTTGACAAAATATTGATGCTCACACCAAGATTAGCTAAATTTTGTAACATATCAGTAATTCCATCATATGGCTTAGTTGATCTGTTTAAATGCTTTTGATATTCTTCTAAAACACTTTCCAAAACCTTACTATACAAAGTAGATTCTGCAACTTCACTAGGAAGCGCACGATATACTAAATTACCTATTCCATTACCGATTAGATATCTAAAATTCTCTATTTCATGAGTTGGCATCCCATATTGCTTAAGTACTAGATTAACTGGATTGGCTATATCTAAAATTGTATTTAATAAAGTACCATCTAGATCAAAAACTACAGCTTTATATTTCATAATATCCATTCATGTTAATTGTGCGTAATTTTACCACATCTGCTAATAGATATAAAATTCAAATACACATATAGAAATAAAGATAAAATAACGTACTTATAAAATTTATACTAGGAGTATATTCATATGAAAAGTATGGAACATATTTTAGATTCAAATATTGAATCAAGTATCATTAATCTAGACACGACAACTAAAAATTATGATATTAGCAATCAAACACAAAACGTGGCTAAACAAAATGAAATAATTCAATCAACGTTATCTCGCTTAAGCTATGCAAAGTATCCAAATGGTATAGGTCCAATTGATATGACTAATTTAGCAATTGAATCATTAAAAAATCGAGAATTTAAAAACTATATTAATGAGTTTTATGATAACGATAAAAATGGATGGGCATGGCATATTAAATTTATAGATATAAAACAAGATAAAATTTACTATACATTAGTTAAAAAAGCTCCAAAAATTGGCAATCTTCGAGCATTACCAACGGAAGAAACTACTTTGGAAATTAATATCTCACAACATCAATATAACTCTATCATCGGTACATAAGCCATATTCAAAAACTATACCTAGTCATGTTTTATGCTAGGTATATGCATCTTAATTCACTCATTTTGATTATAATCCCAAAAAATAAAATATCAGTTTGGCTAATTAAATATTAATTTATTACCAACAAAATTCAATTGTGTGTACAATATCACCTTGCATATGTGATATGCGTAAATATAATAAATTTTTAAGGAAGTATTACAATTGAATAAATTTACTTTAGTTATGTCTCAAATCATCGGAGTTGGAATTATAGCAACGAGCCTTACTGCCTGTAATAGCGGAGGTACAACACATTCTAGCCCAAACAAACCTAGCTCCAATATAGTTACAAGCAAAATGTTTAATGCACCAGATAATATCTTAGAAGATACAATTATGTTAAGATTAAGTAAATCTTATATAGAAACAAAAAATGGAGCTCCTATAATAGCAAAAAACTTATCTAATGTTATTTTAAGGCACCCAAATATAAGGGATGATTTAAATCTATATATCACTAATAATGGATCAGATTGGAAATGGAATATTAGCAAAGTTACAATAATGCCTAATCATATAACATTTGCTCTGGATGTTAAAAATAAAAACTATCAAGACTATGAGCCAACCCTATATAGAATTATAAATATTACTCAACAAGAATATGATCATATAAATAATGGTACACCAATTGGTATAACCCCTCATAATAACTTACCTATGTATCAATATGTAGAAGAAGAAAGAGATCCTAACAAAATATATAAACAACGAGAATATCGATCAGAAGGTGGTATGAGAGAAGAGTAATAAAGTTAAAACAATAGGGTTATAACCCTATTGTTTTAACTTATGTAACTTATAACTATCTTATTTCACCAGCAATAATTCCCTTAAAAACCCAATCAACTAAATTTTCATTATTGGAATTAATACTAGACATACCAAATATATCAACACGATAATTTTTATCTAACTGAGAATTAAATTCAATAAATCCATGACCATAAACATATTCAATATCCTTATAATCAGAATTTCCATATAGAGATTTTATTGCTATACCATGGATATCATTTTCTAGTAATCTTATCATTGTTATATTATTGACGCTGATACCAGCAATCAAATTTTCATTATTATCTCTGATAAATGTAGAAAATATAGCATAATTTCGTGCAGGACTAAATATATTGCCCGCTTTATTAATACTATCTACATTTGTATCATTAAAATTTAGCTGGTTTGAAACAAACTGCTGCTTTCCACTTGATTGAAATTTAAATTCACTTTTATCTGGAGCGGGTAGAAATATATAACGCATATTAGTATCTTTCTTACTTAGTTTGCCATCAAAATACTTTTCATTTTCAATATACCAATTATTTAATTTATTAATCGAAGTTACTGAGGTTGCAACTAAATGATTACTTGTGTCTAATGGATCACTCCCAAATGGAAATGCGTTCATACATTGTAAAATTCCACCTATGTTTCTAATATCCGCAACTTTTGTAATATCACCACTAGCATCTTTATTGATAGTAAAACACTTTGAATTGCTTTTATCTAATCTAGATGTGATATATTTTACTTTGGATACCTCAAGCTCTTGATAATAATATGGACACGTTGCTGTAATATAATTCAAGCCATCGGTATCATCAATATTACACTTTCCTTCTACTTGTAAATTTTGCATCACATTATCAGAAACCCATTCTTTTTCGGGTAAAATTACTGACTGATAAGCATTTTTTAGATTATTAAAACGAATTCTATAATAATTACTTAAGCGTGACATATCAGTATTGTAATCTCCAGAGAGATTAATAGTTGCGACCACAATCTGTGTTGGATATATCATTTTTTTAGAACTTAGATCTTCTTTATCGCGCAACATAATTGATATTGCATCAAGATACATCGCAGACTGTAATGTTTCTATCCCATCTAACATATTAGAAATCAAAAGCTGATTATAATATTTGCGGCTTAAGATATTATTAACACCGCTATCTCTATCAGTAAGAATAATTTGCTTATAAGCCTTAGATAATGCCACTATATTCTGCCTATCAGAAATATATTCATTATTAGCTTTTCTAGATAATACATTTTCTAAAGACCAAACCTTAGTAATCCACTCAACATCATGTTTATTTTCATTCTCCATATTACTAATATAGCTAACTATATCTAAATTTCTTAAGTTATTATTCACAATATTTTTTGTTGATAGTACATAACTACTATTTAATGAAAAATCACGCCTTATTTGTAATGATAAAAGCTCAGAACTCATCTGTGAAATTATTTCATAATAATTTGGTGTTGCCGCTACATAATATTTAGATAAATTATTATTAAATAATTCTAACCTAGTATAAGCTATTTTTGAATTATCGATTCCACTCATATTGAATGTCTTATCAATAACTGAAAAAACTTCTCCAGCAGCACTTACCAATTTCTCCCCACCACCTGGGAAAAAAATATTTACACCCATACTAATTACATCTTTAAAAACTGGAAACTTATCTTTTATATTTTCTTTGTACCACTTATAAGAGGCATACAATGCAGCGTCATTCTTATCCTTGGCATATTTTTCTACTACACTATTTGTTGAATTTATAGCATCCATAACAGCTTTTTCGTTTTTTATAAAAGAAGGCTCTAAATTACAAATACTTTCATTAGCACACTTTTTATACTGGTTTGCCATCGTAATTATAGGATCAATTGAGTTATTACTTTTTTCTTTCAGAAAATTATAATACGTATAAATCATATCCGACATTTGTATATTAGTTTTGTAACTTAATGCGTCTTTAAATAACCTTGTCTCGATTTGTGAAATTGAAAAATCTGTATTCAAATTTTGTTGAATTTTTTGCGAAATATAATTTGCAGTTGAAGCTTCATCTATTATGATATCTAAATAAGTTATATAATTTGTGACATACAATACATCACCACCTATTAAGATATTATTTGAATCATAAATACTAATTAAGTATGAATGATCCTTTTTTATTAAAACACCTGAGATCAAACACTCACCTAATGTTTTACAGGTAAATCCCCCAAAAGCGTTACCGCCTACTAAATTACCTGCTTGATCTGTTATTTTATAAAAATATTGTTTATTTGGAGAAATAAAAATTGAGTTGTATAAATTTAAATCAATTGATTGAAATTCTTCTGTGATTTTTGAGTCATATGATACCGTAAATTCTTTATAATTTAGTGGATCATGCACCTGAGTATACTTAGCCCCACTATTACAAGAGCTTAAAGAAATAGCTACTATCATCGTTAAAAATAACTTGTTATAATTCATTCAATTACCTACCTTCTTAAATATTTTTATTCTAAAATCTGCATATTTATTAAATCATACATGTTTCAAGTTTTATTATAATCATTTTAGGAAAAATAATAAGATGAAGCTAATTAAAATATATAAATATTTCAGTATTAATAAAGTAGATCAATAAAATATAGAGTTCATAAAAGCAACACTGTATTGACTATCAATAAATGATAAGAAGTAATTGTAAAAGCCAAGATACATTTTGGAAAAGCTAGTAAAATAAATTATTAGAATTTTCGAGGTGAGTAGTGCGCGCAATAGGTCAGCCTTTAGCAATGCTAGATGTTTATAGAATTGGCAAGAAGTCAAGTCGTTATCTAGTTACTCATGTAAATGATGAGGGTATGCTGTTAGTTAAGTCTGTGTATGAGTTTGGTTTGAAACATAGTTAGTTGGCAACAATAGATGCTTATGCTATTAGTAAATTTGCATATTACAACTACTGCAATATTTACAAATGGTGGCTTAATTTCAATATACTTGACTCATACAATTGCTTTATAGTATCATTTCGCTCTAATTTTAATTAACAAGGGAAGTTATATGAAAAAAATTTTATTAGTATTATTAGCAACAAGCAGTCTGACTGCTTTTGCTACTGTAGGGGGAACTCCTAATAATAATTCGGTTAATCTTGATACTTATACTTTTACTACCCATAATAGCGAATACAAATTTTATACCATGGTTATAAATCAAAGTCCGTATGAAGTAAATATATACACTAAAAATACTTTACACTGGGATAACAATGGCTGGGGCGATAACCAAGACGGTAGAATGCTTGTTGTTAAGGGGTATGAGACTAAAACTTATACAGGTGGGAATACAGAAGGTAGTAAGCATGTTTGGCCCGATACACCGCGGATTCAACATGAGTGGTGGTTTAAGAAAGGTGGCGCTAAGTGGGAACAGACGTATAGTGAGCAGTGGCTAACGCATAATCAATTTGATCTTCAGAGCACTTCAGTTACCCGATTAGTTGCCAATAACGATTGGGATAAAGCTAAAGATGTCAACCCATATGTATATATCGCAAATGGTACGATATATCCAAAAGATATGACTTCTCTTGATTATGATCCCATCATTAATTTTGCTCGTGCTCATTACAAAATTACAGACACTGAAGTAGATAACCTTCTTAATAAAAATTTAATTAGTAATAAGGGGGACACCAAGGAGGCCACCGAGCATTTGCGCAATAATACAGTCGTAATTTATACTATAAATCCAACTATGACCGAGATGAATGCAGAATGTTACAGTGTACCTTTTTCCCCAGAAGCTCATATCCATGACCCTTCTTGGTTCAGGCAAAGTGCTAACTTATGTTCATTAATGAAACCTATAAAAATTTAATTGATATACGTGGATCACTAATTGTGCAAACCAAAAGTCTGCTGAGTACAATCTTCTATATGATTGTACTCCCGTCATATAGGTTTGTCAATTAGGTATTAGCGATTAAAAGCCGGTTTTATGTATATAGAAACATAACCGGCTTTTAATAAACAAGATTTAGGTTTTGATACAAAATTTAGGACAATCTCTAGTTATTAGTTTAATAGTATTATGTTTTAGCATGCATTTATAATAAGGTTATAAAATATATGGGGCTATACAATCAAAGCATATTTAAAGGTGTATTAACATATTGTCATGATTCATAAAGATAAGTATATAACTCGTTCTAAAATTTCAGAAGCTAAACTTAGAGACTTAGAGAAATAATTAGGCATTTTGTGGCGGATTTATCCGCTACACAAATTTGTTGGATTTTCAGGCAAATAGAAACTTTTAAAGGTTAAATTTCCATTATTCGAGGTGATGTCAATATTATAATCCATGATTTATAGGTTATTTTTCTTTAAACTTAAATTTTCTGGATTTTTTACCAAGAACTATCCGATTTTGGCTAAAATAATCCATGCAGCAGCTTTGCTATTTGCTTTAATAACATTTTCAGTGGTTTGAAGATAGATTCTTGCTTAGGCGGCTTGCTACACTATATCTACCATTAAACTAGTATGTGTCATTCGTTCAATTCTTTTACGGTATCGGCTATTCAGGCTATCTTGGATAAACTTTATCGTTTCATCCGTAACCAGATTAAAATCATAGCCATTAGGTAAAAACCTGTGAATCAATCCATTAGTCTGTATAATTTACCATTTTGAAACCTATCACGACTAATGTAGTAGTAGATGCTACTGTAGCTTACTTTGTATTTTTATCTTCCAGTCTCAGTTTATAAGCAGCGTCATCATAGATTAACTCGTGTACTCCCATATATTAAGTAAATGGTTTATTTATTATTTCTTTAGGTATTTTATTAATTTTATAATCTCTGACCTTTGACTGACTTGCCGTTCTAGGCTTAGATTATCAGCGCGTAGATAGCAATAAAAGCCAAAATATGGATCGGTATTGAGATGGAGCTTATCCTTTATATTTCAAGGCTTTCTTGAATGTTTATATTTGGTTAAAAATTCAGTTTTTAAGGCATTAGTTCCTATATTAGCCGCATATCAGAGGTAAATCAGCAATAGATCATTACTTTATGGTTAAATGATTGTAAAAGATAAGTTAGATTTATAGTATAATTTCGCAGCTAAAACATAAATTTTATATAAAAATAATCGTATGCTACAAAAACCACTTATAAAAATAAAACCAATCGTTTCAATTCTATTGGTAACAATACTAATTTTCACCATTGCTTTGCTTATTGGCAGGGTTTTGATACCTTTTATTATTGCATTAATTATTGCCTATATCTTAAATCCATTAGTTGATAAACTAGAAGAAGAATTTACAATAAAAAGAAAATATAGCGCTTTATTTTTTTCGCTCACGACTCTAATCTTATTTATTTCAGTCCCAGCATTTGTTCTACCTGTACTTGCAGATGAAGCAACTGTTGTTATAGAAAAACTACCACAAATAATTTCACTAATAAATACTCATGTTATGTCTATTTTCAATGAACAATTTGGAACACATATCTCTGTTGATTTAAATACACTAAAAGAAGTACTACTGAGTAATCAAGAAAAAATCACCAATAACTTAGACATAGTGCGTAGGATTGCACAAAATAGCTTTATTTTAATTGAGATATTAGTATACATGATACTAATCCCATTTTCATTATTCTACAGCATATTAAACTGGCATAAAATCATAAGAATATTTGATGAATTAGTTCCAAGATCATTTACTGATGCTGCTCATAGCTTAGCTCATGATATAGATGAAATGCTATCTTCATACCTACGTGGACAACTATCAGTAATGATGATTATGGCAGCATATTATGCTATCGGACTAACTATCATTGGATTACCATCTGGTGCAGCTATTGGTATTGTTACAGGACTATTAGTGTTTATCCCTTACTTAGGTGTTATATCAGGATTTCTATTTGCAATAGTTAGTAGTGTAGCTCAAGTAGGTGGAACTGAGGGTATAATGCAAATTATAATTGTTTTTGCCATTGGACATATGTTGGAAGGTGGAATAGTAACTCCATTTTTAGTGGGCGGTAGAATAGGTCTAAATCCTATAATGATTATCCTATCTCTAATGATATTTGGTAAAGTATTTGGAATAGTAGGTATTCTTTTAGCATTACCATTATCTACGATTGCAGTCGTATTAGTTCGCCATGCAAAACGTTATTATAAAAGTACAAGTTATTACCTAGACTAATATGATAAATACAAAACAACAGCTGTTAAACTTATTTGATCAAAATTACGAATTTAATAACTTTATCAGCTTAGGCAATGAAATTACAGTTGCAAGCTTACAAAACTTTGCGCACCAGTTCTGCCATATTTATGGAAGCAATAATAGTGGCAAAAGCCACTTATTAAAGTCGTGGGTAAATTTGGCTAACCAAAAATATAATGCAGGACTTTATCTTACAAGCTCTGATTTAAGCGAAATATCTGTAAATGATATTGATCTTGATACTTATCGTTTTATAGCAATAGATAATGTAGACCATATAAATGAACCAGAGCAAATTGCTATCTTTGATTTATTTAATAAAATTCGGTTAGCAAACCGCGATAATTATCTCTTAACAAGCTCTACGCAAAACTTAAACAATATAGATATTCGTTCAGATTTAAAAACGCGTTTGCATTCAGGCGTTGTATTTGCTCTAAAAACAATGAATGAAGATGATTTGCTCCAAGCTTTACAAATATATACCAAATGTGAACAAATAAAAGTATCAGATAGTTCTCTCAAATATTTGCTAAATCATCACTCACGAAGCCTTGGAATGCTAACCTCTGCTATTCATGAAGTTAGTTTAGTTGCAACTCAAAGTAAATCAGCAATTACCAATACTTTAATTAAAAGCATATTAAATTTAGAATAATTACTTTCTTTTTATTGCTATTCTATCTTGAATCACTTTGCCAATCTCACCCCATGTAGTATCAGTAACAGCAAAAATTAAAGAATCACGGATCCTACCTGTATGAGTTATAGCATGACGATGCAAAGTGCCTTCATAAACAAAACCTAATTTACTCATGGCATTTTTTGATTTATCGTTTAAAGCATCAGTTTTCCATTGAATACGATTAAACCCATACTTATTAATTAGAGTATCAATAAGTAAATATTTAGCTAACGCATTATAATGAGTACCATGATAATCTTTGGATAACCAACTAGAACCCATTTCAATTCGTTTATGGCGAAAACTAATCTCATACAAAGACGAAGTGCCAATAATTTTGCCAATTTTATTATCAATAATTACCAACATAACTAGATTTTCTTTTGCGTAATCTGCCATTTTTTCAGCTACGAACTCTTGGCAAGAGTCATAACTCGTAAAAAACCAAGTAAAAAAATCTTTATCAAAAATCTCATCTAACTCAGTAAAGTCGCTCTCTTGATAACGACGAATTGTAATCTCATCATGGTTTATTGCAATATTAGCTAATTCTTGGAATTTATTCATTTTATGATTATACTCTTTAAAAATTTATTTACATTTTTATAAGATGACTCAAATATCAAATATATTATTAACTATTAATAATTACTTTTATCAGACTTTATATCAACCATAAAAATAAATATATTGGAAGATTTTTAATGCAACTAGCTTTTCATATATAATAATTACATTTTTTCATCTTATTATCAATATGTTAGTTGTACATTCTTAATATTCTGTATTAAATTTATAAATTTACTTTATCTAATGTAAAATTAATTTTATAACGATAAAAATCAATATTATTTGTCGATGCTAAAGCTCTTCTTATCCTCTTGTCATCTTCAAGAGCTATTATTACTCCAGAAACAGATTGACTACCCTCAGCTATTTCTTGTTTAATATATCCCATATAACGCATAATTTGACCGATAACAGAGTCGCTTGCTCGCCCTTTTTTTAATTCAACCACTAATAAATGAGATTTATCTTTACTAATGGCAAGAATATCAATTGTTCCTGTATCAGTTGGGTATTGTTGCCCTATTAATTCACCGCCTTCATTAAAAATATCATATAATTTACCAAGTTCAGTATAGCTCCAATTTGCTACAAGAAAATCCTCCAAATGTTTTTCTAATGCAAAAACAGTCGGGTCTTCAATTGTTTCATCGGTAGATATGAGCACTGGCATAGCCTTGTTTGTAATAAAAGTCTCTATTTCAGACGCATATTTGGTAATATTACAAACAGTTCCAATCGATCCAGTTGAGTTTCTAAGCGCATCACTCATATTATTACGAAAAATAGTTTGCTCTAGCCATTTAACTGTTCTTCTGTGTGGAAGGAACATTGCATCAGAATCATATCTATAATTATCTAGTATTTCGCCAATGTGATACTCGCCATTTCCATCATTGCAAATAACTATATCACCTTTATTAATTCCTTTTGCAATAGTCCATAATTGTCCGCAAGATAGTCCAGCAGAAACACGACTTTTATCAGGATTATCCATAAGCCAAATTGGAATATATTTCTGGTTAAACTCTTTCCAATCATCTGACAAATCAGCACTAAGATCTTGTAAAATTCCATAATCTGCTCCAATGAAGTTATCATCAAAACATTCTTTTGCATAAGAGTTCTTTTGACCTAAAACTATACGATAGTACTCTTTCATTCTGCTGTCCTATTATTTATTTTAAAAAGATATCGTCGAAAGTTTTATTATTAATTTTATCTTTATTTATAGCATTTAACCAATTAATAATAAACTAAATAATATTAACTCTGCGGTTTTAACATCAATAGACATAGTTTCTTATGCTCTTTATGGTAATTTTTTTAAAACTAGCTTTAGTGTAGTATATCCGATCAATGATGAAAAAGCATACATGAATAATACAGCAATAGCAGCACCAATTATTGAGAAAAAATGTACCATCAAATAAGTAACAAATACATTAGCAATCAAGATAACAAAAGTTAAATAAAAGCTAAGTTTTGCTTTACCTAGAGCCGCCAAAATATTACCATTAACAGTTCTAAATGTAGCTAATATCCAGTAGCCAAAAGCAATAATCTGGAAAGGTAAAATACTTTCATGGTAATGATCACCAAATAATATTAAAATCAAATGTTTAGCACTAATAATTAGACATAGGCTAACTATGCTACTAAATATAAACAATTGTTTACTAACTCTAAATGCTAAGATTTGCAAAGCTTCTTTATTATGCGCATTTTTAACAAACTCAGGATAATGATAATTAACCACAATGTTTGGAATAAACGTAATAGCAAAAGGTATTATCGTTGCTACTTTATAGATAGCTAATAACTCTGCATCTTTTAAAACATATCCAATGATAATAGTATCTAAAATAAATAATAATCCAGAAAATGCATTTGATAAAGTAGTAAAAAAAGAATAACTTAAAAAATGCTTTTTATTAATTTTTATCTCATCTTTAGAGTTTAAATTTACTGGTAATTTAAATTTGAATAATGAAATAAAATACATTAAAATATAACCAATATAAGTAAAATAAACTAGACCATATAATTTAAAAATAGCAACACCAATAACGTTAGTTAAGAGTAAAATAATATTATTTATAATTAAAAATTTGGCTTGAAGTCTATTTTGGCTCGTTGCACGTAAATACGCCTGAAAAATATCTATATATAAGCGACCAACAGGAAATAGCGCCATGCCAAGTAATACACTACGAGAATTAGCAATTGGTAGCGGTACAATAAAAGCATATAGAATAATTAATACAGCAATAAATAAATTAAATACAATACCGCTTTTAAATGCGAAATTTAAATAAGCTTTTTGCTCATTGCTATCACGAGACTTACTCACATACTGTAAAACACCACTTGCAGCACCAAAACCATTTACCAATAAGAAAAGAGATACAATACCAAAAGCAAAGGTATAAATACCAAAATCTTCTTTTCCAAGCATACGCACATAAATAATGGCACCACTAAATGCCACTAGATATGAAAACATGTTTGCCATAAAAACAAGCATGAATTCACCACGAAACTTACGTAAGATTTTTTTTATCATAATTAATAAAGCGCTGTAAATTTTTGGATATTATGCGTAAAAATAGCCTTTGTTTTTATCAGTGAATAATTAAAATCATAAATCTGCAAATATAAATCTCTATCTTGAGATAGTTTTATAGCTTGAATAATTTTATCAAATAGGTTCTCTACATCACTCGCAATAAAACCATTACATTCATCAATTACCCACTCTAAATTTGCTGGTAAATTTGATAATACTGGTATTGCTCCGTATGCCATAGACTCTAGCAAACTTGATGCTGTACCATCGCTCTTGGGAAATGATACAAATATTCTCGCTTTACGATAGTATTCAACTAACTCATCATATGAGAGCATACCTGTAAATTTCACCCGTTCACTAATTTTTAGATCTGAGACTAATGCTTTTAAGCTATTTGTTTCTTCGCCGTTTGCCGCAACTACTAATTTATAATCATTAAACTCCTGGTGCCTACATAACAAAGCAAATGCTTTAATAATCTTATCTACTCTATATAAGGACTTATGTAATCTATTAGATAAAATAATTTTTTCTTTATTATTTAAATTTTGCTTATTCGGCAAAGATTGAATTCCAAAATTTATAGTTTTTATAATTTTACTATACGGATGGATAAGCTCTTCCACGATCGAAGACATATAAAGAGAGTCTGACGTAATAATATCTGCATTTAATAAATTACTAACCACCATCTTTTTCATTAGAGGATTTTGCTTGGGTAAAAGTAATACATCAGAACCCCATGTAGTAAGGATTCGTTTAGGTTTACATAAAGATTTTTTCAATGCTCTAAATGTATGCCAAGCATAACTATTGGCTTGGTGAATATGCACGACATCAGGATTAAATTTATCTATTACAGATAAGATTAGCTTACTTGCCCCTAAATTACGTAAAGAAAAATTGACAATATGTTGAGATACATTAATTTCATCTATTTGATGATTGGTAATAACCTCAACCTTAAAATTACTATTATTAATAATACCTACAATATAGCGTCTACAATGAATAGAATTAGAGCCAATTATCAATATTTTTTTTATTTCCACTATTTATCTTTCAATTGTATACGCCATCATACTCAAAAAACATCCATTGATATAGCGAGTTACTAGCTTATAATCAGTTAGCCCATTCATCATAGTATTTGCGTAACTCAGGATACTGCTGTAACATTTTTTCATCAGTTTTACGAGTATCGCCAACTTGTACAGCTGGATTACCTGCAATGATTGCAAAATCAGGGAACTCACCTTTAACTAAGCTATACGCAGAAACTATTGAACCTTTACCAATTGAAGTTCCTGGCATAATAACACTATGAGGCCCCACAAAACTAAATTTTCCAATTTTGATACTGCCACGCACATAAGCTTTGTGCTTACCATTATGCTCAATAAAATGTGTCCCATATAAACGGATAGCTAGATGTGAAGAATGACTTGCCATCAAAACATAAGCACCTATTTGACAACCTTCTTCAATTTTTATCCCATTGCTACATTCTAAAATAGAGTGATGCCAAATGAATACATTATTTTCAATATCTAAATTTTGCGGATAAATTACATCTACCGTATTACTCATCCTAGTCAATGGTAAATATTTACCGTTATGACATTTATACCCCAATACCATGCGTGGTTTTGAAATATATTTATTAAATAAATTACAGATTTTCCAAAATTGGGCTTTGATTTTTCTCTCCAAATTTACATAATTATAAAAGCAATATATTTTAACATTTAATTAAAAATAACTCTCATTACATTATAATAATTTTATAGCAAATCTATCATATTTCAACTAAATTAACTTTTTCATCAACCGTGTAACATTTTCCAATATCTTGCGAAGTCCTATACTCAAATTGGTGAATCGCTTTTTGTGTAATTTCAAAACCTTGCTGTATATGTATTAGTGCCGTATCATAACTAAAGTTATAGTCCTTACTTTCTAACTCGGTTCCCTTTGGTGAGCGATACGGTATATGAACTAAATCTAAATTAGATAATCGCCCTAAACTCATAACATTCTTCATTTCTTCTGAAGAACGTAAATTATCTGGTAATGTATCATAAAGATTTTTTATTGCGTATGCTAAATCCTGTGATTGTTTATACTCTAGCAATGAATGCTTTGAGTGAGAAGAAAATCTTATATCTTTTATTCGCTCCATAACTCCATCCATAGAGTTTGGCAAAACGCCATCAGCAGAAAATAAATCAAATACAAAACAAGATGCGTTATCAAACCATTTATCATTGCTAAAGCTATTTAAGACTGTCATTTGCGGTGAATTTGAATAAATTGCACCATCTACATAAAAATTATCATTAATCCTCACAACAGGAAACCCAGGTGGTAAAGCGCCAGAAGCTAAAAGATGATCTGTAGTAATTTTTTCTTTAATACTATCAAAAAATACTAAATTTCCAGTTTGCAAATCTGTAGCACTTAAACATAATCTGACATGACCTTGATTTAAATAATCAAAATCAATAACTTCATTTAAAGTTTTACGTAATGGCTCTATATCGTACAAAGACATATCTTCTAACTTATTTGTCATAAACCATTGATTTACAAATCTTGGTGCAAAAAACCCTGGTTGCCCAAACATTGCAGAAGAAATTGCTCCAAAAAAATTTCCAGTTTTATAACTATTCAGATCTGGTAGATTAAATCCAAATGTATTTACACCAGTTGTAATTTTCTTCCAGAATTTATTCAACATTTTATGACGATTTTCTGGCTTATTTCCTGCTATTATTGCTGCGTTAATCCCTCCAATAGATCCTCCGACAACCATATCTGGTTGGTAATTTTTATCAGATAAGGCTTTAAATCCACCAACTTGAAATGAACCTAACGCACCACCGCCTTGAAATACATATATTACTTTTTTCCCCATAATATTTAAATTATGCTCCTCACATGTTATCGCTAATTTCAAAATCAAATTGGCACATTTAATCAACTATGAAACCTATTAAATCTAAGTAAGTAGTGCATAATCATTTGAAAATGAATTAACTATAGCCAATCTCAGATTAAAATGTACAATGCAATGAGCGACGACACCTATGCATAATAGGTTAGGAACGAATCAAGCAGTACGTTTTAAAAATGAGTTAGCTATATATTATTAAAATTAATAAAGTGGTGCTATATTGCACCACTTTAAAGATACTAAAAATACTTAACTATTTTAATATATAAATACTAAAATATAGTATCTAACTATTATTGCATATGCCAACCATGAGTTAATAAGAAACTTTGGCCAGTTAATACGTTTGTATCCATTCCAGCTAAGAATACCGCAACATTTGCTACGTCTTCAACAGTTGTGAATTCACCATCAACAGTCTCACCTAACATAATTTTTTTAACAACTTCTTCTTCACTAATACCTAAAGTTTTAGCTTGTTCTGGAATTTGTCTATCAACTAATGGAGTTTTTACAAAACCAGGACCGATCAAATTAGCACTAATATTATATTCAGCACCTTCTTTAGCTACTGAACGAACAAAGCCTAATTGTGCATGCTTAGCTGCAACATATGCTGCTTTATTTTTTGATGCTTCAACTGAGTGTACTGAACCTGTAACTAAAATATGTCCACCCTTACCTTGCTCAATCATTTTTCTCATTGCTGCACGAACAGTCAAGAATGTACCATTTAAATGGATATCAATAACTTTTTTCCATGCATCAAATTCAAAATCAACAATTGGAGAGATAATTTGGATACCAGCATTACTAATTAATACATCAATTTTACCAAATTTTTGTGCAACAGCTTCAATTCCACCATTAACTTCATTTTCATCAGTTACATTCATCTTTACAGCCATTGTTTCAATGCCATATTTGTCACTAATTTCTTTAGCTACTGATGTTGCAGCATTAAGATCTAAATCAGCGATAACAACATGGCTACCTTCTTCAGCAAATTTCTCTGCCATATGTTTTCCAATACCTGAAGCAGCACCAGTAATAACAGTTACTTTACCTTTTACATTAATAGGCATAATAAATCCCTTTAAAAAATAAATAAATTAAACATCAACTTCTACTAATTGATTATCTTTATCAATAGTATAGATTCTACTGAAATCTTCAGATGGGCTATCCCACCGATGATTTCCATTTTTTATAACTTGACTAGTTATTGTAAAACCTTGTTCATAATGAGCCTCTCGAGCTGCATCATTAAAGTTATAATCTTTACTATGTAACTCAGTACCACGACGAGAGTGGTAAATAATATGTATTAAATCTAAATTAGGTACATTACCCAAATTTAAAATCTGTTGAACTTCTGGCTGATTTGCCACTTCTTCAGGCAATTTACTACCTAAAAAACGAATAGCACGAGTTAAATTTTGTGTAGTTGCATAAAGACTAGTTGAACGCTTAGAATGTGAAGAATATTGAATGTCTTTAATACGCTCTAACATTCCATCTATAGAATGAGGTAATACACCTTCGGCAGAAAATAGATCAAACATAAAACATAAAACATCAGTGTTATCGCTATATGTTTCATCAAATACTTTAGCTAATGGTGTATTTGCATAAACACCACCATCAACATAGTAACGACCATCTATTTCTATTGCAGGGAAGCTAGGTGGTAATGCCGCAGATGCTAAAACATGTTCTGTAGTAATTTTATCTTTTGTACTATCAAAAAAAACAAAGTCACCAGTTTCTAAATCCGTAACACCTAAACATAGTCTAACATGACCCTCATTTAGATAGTTAAAATCGATAAACTCTTCTAAAGTTTTACGTAATGGTGCAGTATCATAAAAAGCAAAATCTTCAGGTTTGCCATTTGACATAACCCATGGATTAATTAATTTTGGTGTAAAGAAACCTGGTTGCCCCGCTAATAAAGCATATTGTGCACCTAAAAAATTAGTAACTTTTGCAGCATTAAAATCAGGAATCCCAAAACCAAATGACTTAATATCAACCGTAATTTTTTCCCAAAATTTCTTTAGTTTGTTTATTCTATCTTCTGGCTTATTACCTGCAAATATAGCAGCATTAATACCACCGATAGATATACCCACCACCATATCTGCATTATAACCAGCATTCAATAATGCTTCTGCTCCGCCAACTTGGAATGACCCCAAAGCACCACCGCCTTGAAATACATAGACGGTTCTTCTTTTATTCTTAGGCATGTAATGATCCTTTTATTTAGTATCTAAATAATCAAAAACAACTTCACCAAACCCAAGAGTTAGATCTGCAATTATATGAGTACCACTAACAACCTTACGAACTGGCAAAGTTGCAACTGGTGCTAATGCATGTTCAAATAATTGTAACGCTGTAGGCCCAGTCCATGCCCCATGAACAGTTACATCTTCTAAGTAATATTTTACTAACTGACAAATACTTGCTTCTTTTCCATTAGCATGAGGAATTATTTTCAATAGAAAATTTGGTGTTTTTTCAAAATTATCTTTGATCTTATTAACGTCTAAAGTTTGATATTTATATCCCATAGTACCAACAGCAACATCAACACTATTATATTTTAAACGTCCAACTAAGGTATCAACATCAACATCTAAAGATGGATTTCCATATTTTTTTGGAAAACCCCAAATTTCTCTGCCAGCAGAGATGGGTGCCACATCATTTAAAAACATCATATGAGAATAGCTACCACGCACTCCGTCTAGCTCAACCTCAATAACTTGTCCAGATTCATGGAATACACCAAACCCGTGAGCATCAGCCATTTTCATAAATTCAAATTTAACAATATTACTAACAACTTTTAAAGGCTCTGGCACTACTTGCTGTAATAGTTCAATATCAGTTTCATAAGCAATTATAAAATATTCACGATTATTAAATCGGTAATCAATTTTTAGTCCGCTTGGAGATGTAATAGGCATTGCAAAAGCATTTTTTTGGATATCAGATATTTTCATAACTTACCCCTTTATAAAAATTTAAAATCATTGTAATAAGTTTACTGCATAATAGTAGTTGATGTTTATTACATATGTCAAGTAATCAATTATTTATTACGTTTAATACAACGGTACTAACATAAAATAGTTTGTTTTAATAAAAAAATCCGTTTATATTTCAAAACGGATTTTTTCTATACTATAACAGGTTGTTTTTTTCCATTTACAACATCAGCATCTATACAAACCTTATGTACATCAACCATATCTGGTAATTCATACATAGTATTTAATAATAGATTTTCCATAATAGAGCGTAATCCACGAGCACCAGTCTTACGTACTTTAGCTAATTTTGCAACTGCATATAATGCATCATCTTCAAAAATTAATTCGGCATTATTTTTAGCAAATAGTTTTTGATATTGCTTAATTAAAGCATTTTTTGGTTTAGATAAAATCTCAACCATTGCATCTTCATCAAGTTCTTTTAAAATAGCATGAACAGGTAAACGCCCGATAAACTCAGGAATTAAGCCAAATTTAACTAAATCAGAAGGCTCAGTATCCTTTAAGAAATAGTCTTTATTTAGTGAGTCTGTTTTACTACTAACACTTGCACCAAAACCAATTCCTGATTTTTCACTACGCATCTGAATAATTTTTTCAAGTCCATCAAATGCACCGCCACATATAAATAATATATCGCTAGTATCTAGCTGAAGCATATCTTTACCCGGATGCTTACGACCACCCTGTGGCGGAACATTTGATACAGTACCTTCAATTAATTTCAATAATGATTGCTGAACGCCCTCTCCAGATACATCTCTAGTAATTGATGGATTTTCACTACGACGGGAAATTTTATCAATTTCATCGATATAAATTATCCCATGCTTAGCTTTTTCTACATCATAATCACAGTTTTGTAATAATCTAGTTAAAACATTTTCAACGTCATCACCGACATAACCAGCTTCAGTAAGGGTCGTAGCATCAGCAATTGCAAATGGCACATCTAAAAATCTAGCTAGAGTTTGAGCAAGCAATGTTTTACCAGAACCAGTTGGCCCAATTAACAATATATTACTTTTTGCTAATTCAACATCATTATCTTCGGTTTTTTTATCACGTACACGATGAAAATGATTATAAACTGCAACAGACAATACTTTTTTAGCTTGTTCTTGTCCAATCACATATTTATTTAATTCCGCAGAAATTTCTTTTGGAGTTGGAATAGGCTTTTCTACTTCAACTACTTCACGAGATTCTAAGATATCTTTATCATCAGGTGCGTGTTTTAACATTTCTCCGCAAGCAGCTATACACTCATTGCAAATAAAACCGTCATGCCCAGCTATTAAATGCTTGACCTCTGATTCTTGCTTTCCGCAAAAAGAACATTTTTTCATATTTTAACCGCCTATAATTTCAGAACGATTTGTATATACTTTATCAATCAAACCATATTCAAGTGACTCTGATGCTGTCATAAAGTTATCACGATCAGTATCTCGTTCAAGCTCTTCAACTGTGCGACCACAATGACGAGCTAACATTTCATTTAATTGACGCTTCATAAATAAAATATTTTTTGCATGAATTTCAATATCTGATGCCTGACCACGAAAACCTCCAAGTGGCTGATGTATCATCACACGAGAATTAGGCAATGCATAGCGTTTACCTTTTGCTCCAGCAGATAATAAAAACGAACCCATTGAGCAGGCTTGACCAATACAAATAGTATTTACATCACATTTAATAAAATTCATCGTATCATAAATAGACATACCAGCAGTTACAGAACCACCAGGTGAGTTAATATAAAAGTGAATATCCTTATCTGGATTTTCAGCTTCTAGAAACAACAACTGAGCAACGATTAAATTAGCTGACTGGTCATTAACTTCACCGATAAGAAACACAATGCGTTCACGCAATAAGCGCGAATAAATATCAAAAGATCTCTCACCTCGGGCGCTTTGCTCGACAACCATAGGCACTAAATTATTCATTTCTAACATTATTAATCCTTGGTAAATAGTTTAGATAAATTAGATTTATCTTCATAGTGGAAAGCTTGCATAGTTTTAACTACTTCAGCAAACTGAGGCATAGTACTAAATTGCTGTATAAACTGTGGAGCATAATAAGGATATGCATGAGCTAAAACATTTGCATACATAATAGCACCTTTATTATCACCTATCATTTGATGAACAACAATCTGTTTAAATAATGCACCAGGATATGGTAATGCATTAGCTAATTTATCAATATATATTGCCTGTTGTTCAGGTTGCATTACTGCATTTGTAGCTTGAGAACCCGGCACTACATAATTATCCAAAACCATAGCGGCTGGTAATGCCCACATAGAATTACTATCAATATATTTTGTTAATCCATTAACATTAGTTACATAATCATCATAATCTGTTGGCGGTTGAGCATAACTTGACAGCTCATTATTAGCTTGATATGCATTATAACCAAACATTAACATTATAGCTACAATTACGCCACCTGCAACTTTGTATGATAACTTATTCGCTAATTCATACTTGGCTGGAGCAAAAGCTAAAAATATAGTTAATAAAACCATAAAATAGGCATACCATAATGGTACTCTAAGAAACTATGAGTTAGAATCGGTATAGCCAT
>JAQUVM010000006.1 GCA_028693355.1 Burkholderiales bacterium | reverse complement strand
GATACATCTAAACCAGATGGTACGATGAGGAAGTTACAAGATGTAACAAAACTAAAAGACTTAGGTTGGTCAGCTAATATAGATTTAGTTGATGGTATTAAACAGACTATTAAATGGTATTTAAAATGATAAATGGTGATTCTCAAATAGCTAATATAAATGATAACGTAAATAAACCGCTAATTTCTATAGTTACAGTATGCTTTAATAGTGCAAAAACAATTCGCCGTACTATAGAGTCTGTATTAAATCAAACGTATAATAATATTGAATACATTATAATAGATGGAAAATCTACAGATAATACATTAGATATAATTAAAGAATATGAAGCTAAGTTTGCAGAAAAAGGTATAGTTTATCGTTATATAAGTGAGCCAGATAGTGGAATTTATGATGCTATGAATAAAGGTATCAAAATGGCTACAGGGGAGTGGATAAATATACAAGGTAGTGATGATTGGTTACTTTCTGGTGCTTCTCAAGAATTTTCTGATTTTGCCATAGATTCAGATACGATGATAGTTGGTGGTATATGCATAGTTTGTGATTGCTTAGATGGCAAAGTTGTACCATTGATGTATAGGCAGATTAACTTAGATATAGCAATGAAATATCATATGTCAATCTGTCATCAAGGAGCTTTTATAAGGAAAGTCTACCATGATATGCATTTATATGATACTTCGTTTAAGATACTAGCTGATTTTGATATGTTTATGAGCATGAAAATTTCTAATGTTAAAATGCAATTATTGCCAAGTATTATTGGATATTATAATAATGGTGGTTTGTCAAGCATTGATAGTTTAGAGATAAAAATTGAAAAATTAAAAATTCTAAAACGATATAATTTAGTTAAGAGGATTGTTTTTATTCGTAAGATGTATAAACTTAAATTTAAGAAAATATTTAGATTAAATTGAAACCTTAGGTGATATTATGAAAAAAGTTTTAGTTGTTCGTGGGTCTTGTATTGGCGATACATTATTTGTTCAAGAAATGATTAAATTATTTTCAAAATCAGAAAATATACAGTTCGATGTATTAACTTACTATGAAAAGCTTAAATTTTTATATCAAGGTGCAGTCAAGGATTGTAATATATATTGTGCTAAATTGACAGAAAGAGAAAGCGAGCACGAGATCAACGGCTCCAGTAAGATTATGGCAATTCTAAAACAACTTAAACTGAATAATTATTGTTCTGTTATAGTGGCTGATTATCAAAGTAGAAGATTATTAAAAATGATTTACAATATTATGGGGTTTAATAACATATATACATGGAGTATTCATTACTCAAAAAATCAAAAGGTTCATAGAGATAAGAGATTAGGTACAAAAGTTTTTGAAAAATTATCTGAATTGAAGGGTGTGAAAATAGTTGAGTTTTATCCACAAAAACATATTAGTTTGAATTTGTATAATTTATTTAATAGCGCATTTGGTAATGATAATTTAGAATTTCCTGAATCTCATACTAGAGCAATGATCCCATTATCTTCTATGTTTAATGCTAGTGATGGTATTGTTGTGAATATTACAGGTAAGCCTCATGATAATAGAGCATTTAGTGAACATACATATCAAAGCTTATTATCAAGTTTATTATTGATGAAAACTAGGGTAGCTATTGTAGTTGATGATAAAAATAAGCAAGATGTTATTTCATTTATAGAACGAAATAAATATACTAATAAAATTGATGTAATTCAAGGTGATTTGGAACATGATGTTCTGCATAAATTATTGAATTATAAGTACTTTGTTGGGGTTGATGGTGGGTTGTCTCATTGTGCAGCTGCACTGGGGTTATATTTAATATCTGTTTATTCAGTTGATATGTACAGTTTATGGAGGCCATGGACAGATCGAAATATTAGCATTATTATTAAGAATGCTTCTGAAGTAACAAGTGAGCAAATTCTAGAAAAATATAAACAAATATCGAGTTGTAGTACTATTTAAGTAATTATTGATCGATATTTTATAGCTAATGTAGGAGAATTGATATGGATTTTATAACAATCATTATTCCATTATATAATGTCAGTAGATATCTAGATCAATGCTTAAAAAGTATTGTTAACCAGACTATACATAATTTTGAATGTATTATTGTAGATGATTGTTCTACTGATGGTAGTATAGAAATTATTAATCAATATATTGAATTATACCCAAATTTATTCAGATATTTTAAAAATAAGCAAAATATGGGGCAAAGCCATTCTAGGCATAATGGTTTCACAAAGTCTCTTGGTAACTATATAGTATATCTTGATGCTGATGATTATATAGCCGATAATTTTTTAGAAATTCTATATAATACTATAATAAGTAATGACTATGATATTGTAATGAGCTCACACTATAAAGTGTATTTTAACCATATGGATTATATTGATGCTGAAAGAAGATTTATTAAGAATCGATACACGGATAGTTATTTATGGGGAAAGTTATATAAAAAAGAGTATTTAGCTCAAAATTATTTACCTCCTATTAAGATGTTTCTAGAAGACGTTGTTTTTAATATTAAAATCTTATCAGGAAATCCAAAAATTGGATTTGTGTCTGTTGGACTGTATTTTTATGTACAACGATCTGATTCTACTATGAGCAGCATTAAAACTATAGAAGAGTTAGATTATACTTTAGGTAAAATACACGATACATTTATGATGAATAATTTACAAATGACGCTTGAACAATATTCTTATATGATTGAATTATATACATTTTTATATCCAATTTTAGACTCAAAATTAGAACAGTATCAGTTGTTTAAGAGATTTATGAAAAAAAATGGTAGATTACCAAATTTTTCTGCAATGAAGCCATATACAATGTTACACTCAAATTCAGCTTGGAAAAAAATGACTATTTTATTTAAATCGAAAGGTTTATACTTATTTAGGCCAAGATTTAAGCTTAAATCTAAATAAGAGAGGGTACTGGACATTATGACACAATCTAATATCAGTATTATTATACCAGTCTACAATGTAGAACAATTTCTGCCAGAGTGCTTAAATAGCGTAATTAATCAAACCTATACTAATTGGGAAATGATTATAGTTAATGATTACTCTCCAGATGGTTCAGATATTATAATTCGTCAATATCAATCAAAATACCCAGATAAAATTAAATACTTACAAAATGAAAAAAACCTAGGTCAAGGTATTTGCCGTAACCGAGGTGTAGATATTGCAAGTGGTGAGTGGCTTTTCTTTTTAGATTCTGACGATATTTTGGAAGAAAACTGTTTAGAAATATTGTTAAAAGAAGTTGATGTAAGAGATTATGATATTGTTTTGGGAAATAGCTATAGCTTACGTAACGGTCATAAAATTGATAAGCATATAACTTTGGTAGAATTTTATAATTTTTCTAGGTTTGCGCTTGGCATGTATGCTTGGGGTACATTATTTAGAAAAGATTTTTGGCTCTCTCATGGTTTTAGGTTTGAAGGTTTTAAATATGCCGAAGATTTATTACTAATTTCTCAAGTATGGTCATCAACTGATAAAATAAGAGTTATAAATGATTGTGTCTATGATTATAGAGTTAATGAAAACTCTGCTACACACAAATTTTACTCTTATCAAGATATCTATATTATTTTGGAAAAGTTATTAAAGTTTGCTTGTGTTGAAAATACTAGCGATGAATTAACAGCATTTGCATTATCTAATGCTTATAATTTTATAAAAATGGTTTTATCGCCATTTGGGCGCTATAAATTATTTAAATTATTACAAGAGTATATACCAAAATATCCACAAGGTAATAAATTTGCAAATGATCCTTTAATAAATGATAGTAAAGCAAGCAAATTACGTAAAATTTATAGCTCCAGTGGATTATATTTTTTTATTAAAATTGATTCTAGAATTTTTAAACGGTATATTAAAAAGTTATAATAAAAAATACAAAAATAAATTTTCATATGGAAATATTCCTAGAGTACGAAATTGAAACAACATTAATCAGAAACTTAAAGGTTTAATATATTAAATGCAAATGAAGAAAAGAGTGTAAATTGACAAATAAGTTCTGTAAACTATTTAGTATAAGTTGGTTATTAATTTTAATAACACTTTGTTTTACTATTTTTCCTTATCATGATAGTTTTTATTATTGGACTTGGAGTCAACATTTACAACTATCATACTATGATGGTCCGCCACTTATTGCTTATATAATAAAAGCATCTACACTAATTTTTGGTAATACTGTTTTTGCTATTAATATAGTAGGAGTTATATTTGCATATTTAGCAGCTTATTATGTTTATAAATTAGCACTTTTAATGAGTAAAGACATAAAGGTTGCTAGATTATCATTTGTGATGTATCTAGTATATCCGTTTGTTACAACAAGATTTATTTATATAAATATGACATATGATTGTTTAGAAAATTTATTTTATGTCATGATTACCTACTATGTAGTGTTATTTTTAAATTCTCGTAATTATAAGCTATGGATATTAATAGGAGCATTGTCAGGATTAGCAATGCTATCTAAATATTCTGGTATAGTTTTATTTATGGGTTTATTTGTCTATTTTATTATCGACGCAAAAGAGCGTAAATTGTTTACTCGATATGAGTTATATACTGGGATTATCTTATGTTTAATTTTGTTTACTCCTGTTATATATTGGAATTATCAAAATGGGTGGGAGTCATTCCTGTACCAATTAAATTCTCATAAGTGGACAGGTGAGCCAGGTTCTATAAATTCACGAACTAAGCATGGTTTTCCAGGTGTATGGTTTTATCTTGCAAATTGTATGTTAGCAACCTTTCATATATTGATTGCATTTTTATTATTTTTTAAAATAAAATATGAGAGTAAGATTATAGAAAGTAATGCTGAGAAATTACTTGTTACCATCTTTGTCGTGTTTTTCTTATTTTGGTTATACATTTCATATGGTTCTCATGTAGGTTTAAATTATGCATTACCAATTTTATTTATACCAATTTATTTTTGTGCTAAACTTTTTGTAAAATATGATTTAGGTAGAGCACAAGTAGTTTTTATCTCTTTATTTGCTATTATATCTATTGGTATGATGATTGATCATAGTAGGTTAAAAAGCGGTGATGAGTTAAATTATAATCGTTATATAGTGACAGATATGGTAAAACAGCCATTAAATATATGGCATTAAGCAAAAAAAAAACAATAAATTTCTGCATTGGTTACGTCTATTCTACTAATGGTGCTTGGCGAAGATCTCGACAAAATGATTGGCGTTATCCTAAGGGGTGCAATATAGCCGTGTGGAAGAGTGATTACATAGCTGTTAATGGTTATGATGAGGATTTTACTGGTTGGGACATGAGGATGCAGATTTCTTTATACGTTTGCTTCATAGTGGCGTTCGAATAAAAGATGGGCGTTTTGCTATACCTGTTTATCATTTATGGCATAAATTAAGCCCTAGGAATAATGAAAAAGAAAATCTAGCTAGAATGATGGAAAGATCTCGTGGTAAGTCTTGTATAAAAGCTAAAAGCCAAAATATTTATGATGTTAGCTTTATTGATATAGTAAATGAAGTTAAAAATTTTAGTGAAGATATTTTAATAATAAATATGAATATGTTTGATTATTATTGCGTAAATACGATTAGTTCTACGAAAGATAAATATGAAGAAAATTAAAGTAAATTTTCATATTACTACTTTATTTTTTGGCGGGATTGAAAAAACACTATTAACATATTTAAATAATATAGATAGAAATAGATTTATAATAACATTGACCATTGCAAGATATATGGGTAGCCAATTGGAAACACTAGTGCCAGAGTTACCTCATGATGTTAAGATAAATTATATAATCAAATCGCGATTATTAAATAATTTAAGAATAAAGAAAAAACTTGGTATTACGTATACGAAGTTTGAAAAATTTATGGATAGCGTATTTTTTAGGCCATTAAGTAATTTATTACATCGTTTAGAGTTTTATTTTAGGTCTAAAGATTATGATGTAGTTGTTGATTTTGATTTATATCCATATAAATTAAAATCTCGTGCCCCACTTATAAGTTTTTTGCATTTTAATTTGAGCTCACAGCTATCGAATCAAAAAGATGAAAGACGTATTACTAGTAGATTTAAAATGTCATCTTATGTGGTTGTACTAAATAAAGACATGCAAGAAGAGTGTATTAGTAATTATTCAGATATTGCAGGTAAATTTTATATTATCTACAATCCATTTGATATAGAAAAAATTAAATCATATGCAATAGAAAATTGTACATTAAATATTGATAAATATATTATTACAGTTTGCAGATTGGAAGAGTCACAGAAAGATGTTGAGTCATTAATTAGAGCATTTAAAATCCTAAAGGATAAGCTATCATATAAAGGGAAGTTAGTAATAATTGGAGATGGTAGTTCGAAAACTTATTTAGAAAAGTTGTCGAGTGACTTATTTTTAGATAATAGTATTATATTTCTAGGTATTCAAAATAATCCATTTAAATATATGAAAAATGCTGAAGTATTTATTCTTAGTTCAAAATTTGAAGGCTTTGGGAATGTAATAGTTGAGGCTATGGCGTGCGAAGTACCAATTGTAGCTGCAGACTGTCCAGTTGGCCCCAGAGAAATTTTACAAAATGGTGAATGCGGTATATTATTTCCTGTTGGTAACCATGAGTATTTAGCTCAAATGATTGATAATTTATTGACTGATTATACGTTGTCTGATAAATTAAAGAGTAATATGAAATCAAGAGTAAATACTTTTGCCATTAACAATAGCTTACAAGAATTTTATCATGTCATAGAAAAAGCATTATATAATAAAAGAGTTATAATTGACGGTCATTAATGAAATGAAAACTCATTATAAACAATAATGCTCTATAAATGTTGTTATTAGGTGATCAGAATAATTATTTGAATCTTATATGAGGCATTAATCATTCTTAATATTAGTGATCTTATTGTAGATATTAGAGAGTAATGCTGAGAAATTACTTGTTACCATCTTTGTCGTGTTTTTCTTATTTTGGTTATACATTTCATATGGTTCTCATGTAGGTTTAAATTATGCATTACCAATTTATTTTTGTGTTAAACTTTTTGTAAAATATGATTTAGGTAGAGCGCAAGTAGTTTTTATATCTTTATTTGCTATTATATCTATTGGTATGATGATTGACCATAGTAGGTTAAAAAGCGGTGATGAGTTAAATTATAATCGTTATATAGTGACAGATATGGTAAAACAGCCATTAAATATATGGCATTTGCCAAAATAAGAGTAGGATTATATATGGTAAATAAAATTAGTATAGTTGTTTCAACATATAATCAACCTGAGTTTCTATCTTTGGTATTAAGCTCACTAGCAAATCAAGTCGGTATTGATTATAAAGACTGTGAAGTAATAATAGCTGATGATGGTTCTACTTATGATACAAAGAAGGTTGTTACACATTTTCAAGAAAATTATCCTTGTAAATTAGTGCATATGTGGCATGATGATGCAGGCTTTCGTAAGGCTATGATTTTAAATAAAGCTGTTGCTATGGCTTCAGGCAGTTATTTAATCTTTATAGATGGAGACTGTACTGTTGGCAAGGATTTTATTTCTAATCATATACAATTAGCTGAGCAAAAATATTTTGTAGCGGGTAATAGAGTATTATTAAGTGAAAGCTTTACAAAAGAAATTGTAGAAAGTAGATTAAATTTACAAAATAAATCATTCGTAGAGTGGGTGATTATGGCATTAAGCAAGAAAAGCAATAAGTTTCTGCATTGGCTACGTCTTTCTACTAATGGTGCTTGGCGAAAATCTCGACAAAATGATTGGCGTTATCCTAAGGGGTGTAATATAGCCGTGTGGAAGAGTGATTACATAGCTGTTAATGGTTATGATGAGGACTTTACTGGTTGGGGACATGAGGATGCAGACTTCTTTATTCGGTTGCTTCATAGTGGAGTTCGAATAAAAGATGGGCGTTTTGCTATACCTGTTTATCATTTATGGCATAAATTAAGCCCTAGGAATAATGAAAAAGAAAATTTAGCTAGAATGATGGAAAGATCTCGTGATAAGTCTTGTATAGAAGCTAAAGTTGGAATTAGCCAATATCTATTCTAATAATAGTGTGGGGTTATTATGTTAAGTATTTGTGTAAATGTAAAAAATGGTGAACGGTTTTTATCTAAAGCATTAGCATCTTTAAGTAGATTTGATGATGTTGTATTATTAGATAATTATTCTACTGATAAAACAATTGAAATAGCTAAGCAGTTTACAAATGTTAGAGTATTTCAATGTGAGTTTCAGGGCATGGGTAAGGTCCGTAATATTGCAGCATCTCATGCTAAAAATGATTGGATACTATTTGTAGATTGTGATGAAGTATTAGAGCCAGAATTAGTTGATATTTTATTAAATTATAATTTTGAACGCGGTAATATCTATAATATTTACAGAAAAAACTATTATGATGGAGTAATTGTTGAATCTAGCTCATGGGGTAATGATTGGATAAAACGCCTATATAATCGTAATGATACTAAATTTGCAGAAAACCAAGTCCATGACAATTTTATAGATAATTTACCAAATATTAAAATACATGGTGGCTCTATGATTCATTTTCCGTATGAGATGGTGAATCAACTTATTGATAAAATGCAATTTTATAGTACCCTATATGCAAAACAACATCACGGTAAAAAGCATCCAGCATTATGGCTTATCCCATTTCGCGCTTTTTTTATGTTTTTAAAATGTTATATTTTAAAGCGCGGGTTTATGAGTGGTTATGAGGGGCTAGCAATTAGCAGCTATAATGCTATGGGCGTATTTTCTAAATATATAAAGCTTCATGAATTAGATTATCGTAAGAAAATAGCTTTAGCGATTGATATTAGCTCATTAGATGAAATAGAAAAAGTAGCTAAAATGGTAAATGAACAATATTTATTACCTGAAATGGTTTTTTTATGTGTGAAAGATAATCTGTTACTCAATAATATTTCTTTGGCTTTATCATCTAAGTTTATTTGTGGTTCAAAAGTTGTGTTTATTGATGATGTATCGGTTGATGATTTATTAATGCAAGAAATAACATCTTCTCCGTATATCGACTCTATAATAATCTGTGATGATTTTAAGCAGTTAGTAAATAAAAAGTTTATTTATAATATCAGAAGAGATTTACAGAAAAATAGAAGTAGTAAAGTTACTATTCTTAATAATTAAAAGTTGCCTTACAAGGCAACTTTTTGTTTATAAAATATGTAAATTAGTAAGTATTAAAATATTGTTGTATTTTTTTTGTATCATTAGTTTTAGTTAATGCAAGCATTAATAAGATACGTGCTTTTTGTGGGTTTAGATCATTACCATTAACTAGATCAAATGAGGTATCTAGATTATTATAGTCATATGTCACAGTACCAGAACCTACACGTGAGCTACGAACAATAACTATGCCTTTATTACGGACTTTTTTGAGGAAACTACCCTCATAACTAGGAATATTCCCATCCCCAACACCAGCTATTACAATACCTTTTAAATTTGGTGTCTCAATTATTTTATCTAACATCTCAGGGTTTACTCCTGCATATTCATATATAATTGCTACGTCTGGTAATTTTGTATCCGCATTTACACTAAATGGAACTTTTTCACTTGCTGATAAAGGTGAATTATATGTAACATCTCCCATAGTGGCATTCCCAATTGGTCCGGCATTTGGTGATTTAAAAGTTTGTACTGATACTGTATTAGTTTTAGTTACATCATGGCTATCTAAGATATCGCCATTCATAGCAACCATTACTCCTCTGTTAATAGATTTTTTAGATCCTGCAATTGCTACTGCATTATATAGATTTAATGGACCATCAGAACTTATAGATGTTGCAGGTCTCATAGAACCAACTAATACAATGGGTTTTTTTGTATTGATAACTAAGCTCAGAAAATACGCGGTTTCTTCCATGGTATCAGTTCCATGTGTAATTACAATTCCATTGACATTACTCTTGTTTGCAGTCTTTTGTACTATTCTTGCTAGTTTTATCCAATCACTTAGTTGTAGGTCTCCGCTATCTTTATTATATGCTTGTTGGTATGTAATGTTTGCTAGGTCTTCTAGTCCTGATACTGAATCTATCAATTGCTGTGCGCTTAGAGATCCTGCTTTATAAATTGTTGACGAGGATGAAGATGCTACCCCAGCAATTGTTCCACCTGTTGCGATAATTTCTACAGTTGGTTTTGCAAAGCTTATACCAAAGGCAAAAGACATTAAAATAGCTAACGTAATTTTTTTCATAATAATTCCAGAATGCACATAAAAATTAGAGTGTATGTATTGTAGCAAATCCTTTGTTATTCTGTATAATATCTTTTGTTGTGGTGCATTATTTATAAGATAATTGGCTCTATATTCAACTCTATATTATACGTTTGCTTTACTTGATTAACTATAAATGATGCAAAATCTAGTAACTCAGACTGAGTTCCATTTCCATGGTTTACGATGACTAAAGCTTGTTTGTCGTATGTCCCAAAATTACCTTGTCTAAATCCTTTTAACCCAAGGTTATCAATGAGCCATCCTGCCGATACTTTTGTATATTGAGCTTGTAGCATAGGATAACATGGTAGGTTGGGATATTGCTCTTTTAATGCATTAGCAAACGTAGTATCTATAATGGGATTATGAAAGAAACTTCCAGCATTGCCGATAACTTCAGGCGAGGGCAATTTGCTATTTCGAGTTTCTATTATGCAATTACGCAAATCTTGTGCGCTTGGATTCATTATGATTTCTAATTTAGATTTTATGTCACCATAGTTACAATTCATGGGTGATATTTTTGGAAGTCTAAATGTTACGCTTAATACTAAAAAATTTGGTAATGATTTTAAAATGCTATTCCTATAACTAAAATTACATTCGAGATTAGTTAGGTATTTTATTTGAGTATCATTTAGATCATATACTTCGATTTGTGTTATAAAGTCTTTTACTTCTACACCGTATGCACCTATATTTTGTACTGGTGATGCACCAACGGTGCCTGGTATTAGGCTTAGATTTTCTAAACCATATGCACCATTATTTCCACAATAAGCGATAAAGTCGTCCCAAATTTCTCCAGCTTTGGCTGTTACCAAATAATATTCACCATCATCGATAATTTCAATGCCTTTTAGCTGATTATGAATTATCAGACCATCATAAACTTCTGGGACAATGATATTACTTCCACCCCCGAGTACGAAAAATTTTTTGTGATTTATAAGCTCTTGTTGAATATTTTCTAACTGAGCGTAATCATCTAAGATTGTGTAATATTTTGCAGTGGATGATAGTTTTAGTGAATTTAGTGTTGA
Organism: Burkholderiales bacterium; assembly: GCA_028693355.1. Taxonomy (GTDB): domain Bacteria; phylum Pseudomonadota; class Gammaproteobacteria; order Burkholderiales; family UBA11063; genus Aquella. The sequence goes on along the minus strand of JAQUVM010000006.1, from coordinate 37,604 downwards.
AATATCATAATTAGTGATAGTTTTTAACATTTGATATTAATCTTTTAATCTTTTAATTTATTATTTGTATATGCTAAAATGGTGCCCCCGACAGGAATCGAACCTGTAACTGCCCCTTAGGAGGGGGCCGTTATATCCATTTAACTACGGAGACCTGAATATTAATGTTTACTTAATAATTTTAGAGCTTCTTTTATGCTTTGTGCAAGGTCACTTCCTTCTGGAATTTGCTTAATTACAACTGTAATTTCTTTGCTATTATATCCTAAGCTTTCTAAAGCGTTTTGAATATCGTTTTTAATTAAATTACTATTTAATTTATCATCTTTAAATAGTCCAGTATTAACTTCAAATTCTACATTAGATAATGCTTTACCTTTTAGCTCTAATAGCATGCGTTCAGCCATTTTTTTACCAATCCCAGGTGTACGGCATAAAACATCAATATCGCCTGAGTCTATTGCATGTTGCAATTCATTACTATCCATTGTAGATAGTAATGCTAGGGCAATTTTTGGACCTATTCCCGATACTTTTATTAGTTGACGAAAACAATCTCGTTCTGATTTTTTATTAAAGCCATATAAAGTATGTGCATCCTCGCGAATAACAAGATTAGTATAGATAGTTATTTCTTGATTAGTGCTAGGTAAATTTGCTATATGAGATATTGGCATATCTACTTCATAACCAACTCCGTTAACTAAAATTGTAATTTGTGGAGGGGTTATCTCAAGTAATTTTCCTACTAGTAATCCTATCATATACTTTTTGTCTTCCAATCTTTAATATTATTCAGTTTTAAGAGATAATCTTTGTATGGATTATCTCAGATCATTAATTTTATCTCACGATTATATGCTGTGGGATTTAAAATCATTCCATACTTCAAGTGTTTTAAAACGCAGGGATGATGGCACCTTTGTATTGTGTCGTAATAAACTGTTTTACCTCTGGAGAATTTAATGCTTTAGCTAATGCTTTAATTTTAGGTTCGTTTAATTCATCTGGGCGCACAGCAACGATATTTACAAATGGGCTATCTTTTTTCTCAAGAAAAATACTATCTTTAGTAGGATTAAGGTTTGCTGATAATGCAAAATTTGAATTAATTACAGCTAAATCTAATTGCTTACCAACTAATGATCGAGGCAACATAGCTGCTTCTAATTCTACTATTTTAATATTATATGGATTAGCAATTATATCTTTTTTTGTAGGGTATGCAACACCAGGCTTTATTTTTATTATACCATTTGCTTGTAGTATATTTAATGCACGTCCTTCATTTGTCGGATCATTTGGCACGCCTACTTTGCTATTTGTGGTTAAGTCAGTAGATTTCTTTGATTTAATTAATTTTGCTTCTGTAGCTGGGTTACCATATATACCCATAGGCTCTAAGTGTACTTTTACTAAACTTACTAGATTTGTTTTATGATCTTGATTATATTGATCTAAGTATGGTTGATGTTGGAAAAAATTTGCATCTAATTGCTTTTGTGATAATGCTAAATTTGGAGTTATATAATCAGAAAATTCTGTAATTTTTAATGTATAACCTTGTTTTGCTAACTGTGGCTTGATGGCTTTTAAAATTTCTGCGTGCGGTACAGGAGTAGCTCCAATTGTTATTGTTTCATCTGCAAATGAATTAATTACAAAGAGTGAAAACCCTAGTGATAACAATAATTTTTTCATAAATATACCATCCTTGAATATTTTACTTAAATAGAGCAGTTTATTTTATCATTATAAAATATAAATATCAATAATGTTTTTTTATTGTATGTTGTTACTTTAATAGCATAATGTTTTTAAGCTTGAAATAGTCTAGCTAATAGGTCTGAATTTGTATTATGCTCCAGCGTACATTTATAATAAGGTTATAAGATATATTAAAAATATAAATCTAGAGGAGATGTTTTATATATGCAAGATAAACAACACGAAATGTTATATCCAAAATTATTTGCGGATTTAGAAGCTGCTAGATGGAATATGGCTACGGATATTGATTGGTCTGCTTTTGATGCTAGTTTATTAACTGATGAGCAAGCTAAAACAATTAAAATGAATGCTATTACAGAGTGGTCTGCATTGCCAGCAACAGAGATGTTTTTACGAGATAATTATAATGATACTGATTTCTCAGCATTTATGTCAGTTTGGTTTTATGAAGAGCAAAAACACTCTTTAGTTTTAATGGAGTATTTACGCCGCTTTCGTCCAGAGCTATTGCCAACTGAAGAAGAACTTAAAGCGGTTAGGTTTGAATTTGACTCAGCACCGGCATTAGAAACATTGATGTTACATTTCTGTGGTGAAATGCGTTTAACACAATGGTATAAATCAGCTGCAATGTGGCATACTGAGCCTGTGATAAAACAGATTTATAAAACATTATCTAAAGATGAAGCTCGCCATGGAAGTGCTTACTTACAATATATGCGTAAAGCGATAGCAACTTTGGGTAATAAAGCAAAGTTAGCGTTTGTAAAGATTGGTATTTTGATGGTGTCAAGTGCTCGTTTAGGTAAGCCAATGCATCCAACTAATTTACATGTAAGTGAAAAATGCTTTCCTAATGATACTATACAAAGCAGGTTACCAGATCCAGATTGGCTAGAAGCTTGGCTTGATAAGCAAATTGGATTTAATATTGATAAAGAAAAAATGGTAATTAGAACTATTTTAAATAATTTATCAAATTTATGTGATACTACATTAGAGACTATTGGTGATTTAAGTAAATTTAGAAAGTCATTAATGGCTACTCCTAGTCTTTAAATTTACTCTTTGTCTTTCAAATCTGGACGTTGTCACACCTCAAAAAATATTTCTCATGTACTTTCATGTACACTTCGGCATATTTTTTATTAGTGTTTCTAGTCCATAATTGAAATACTTTGAGTAAATATGTGTAAATTTATTTTTCTAAAATAACAAAAGCACTGCTTAAGTTAATTTCGTCACTAATACTTAAATGAAAATGGTTGATTTGATTATGAATCAACCATTTTTCTATTTCTACAGAAAATTTAAAATATGGTTTGCCCAATTCATCGTTTACTATACTGATAGATTGTAATAAAATTGGATCACGTAAACCAGTGCCACAGGCTTTTGCAAATGCCTCTTTGGCAGCAAAGCGCTTTGCTAAATATCTAACTTTATCTTTTTTATGTGTAATTAATTCTTGTTCTAATGGAGTTAAAATTTTTTGGATAAATTTATCACCATACTGCTCTAATGACTGCTTTATTCTATTATTTTCAACTATGTCGTGACCAATACCGTATATCATAAAAGATCCAATAAAATTTTACTTAGCTCTTAATTTATTAATGAAATGCTTAGAGTGTAGATTATATAGCTAATAAGAGTTATAGTTGAAATATCTATTATCTTCCAGACAATTGCTTTATTTAGCTGATGAGAAAAACGTCTGGCAAGATAAGCAACTCCAAATATCCAAATAAAATCACCAAGTATGGCACCAGTTGTAAATGCAATATGTTGTATTCCTGAATAATGGGTTGATGCACCACCAATAATTACTATAGTGTCAAGAAATACCAATGGATTTAGCCACGTAAGCCCAATGGCACGCAAGATAGAGACTTTTTTTGTGATAAAATTATTATCAAATTTTATGTGATGAGGTTTATTTAAGTCTTTTAATTTTATAATTAGATAAAAACTCAGAAAAATTATACCAATAATATTTATAATAGTAATTATGATTTTTGAGTCAATTTGCATTAACCCAATACATCCTATTAAAATCAATACTATATCGGCTAAAAAACATGTTGCAGCTACGTGATAAGTGTAATTTTTGCGAATAGCATGGCTAATTAGGTTAAGATTTTGTGGGCCAATTCCAGCGATAATCCCAATTACTAATAAAGCGGCTGTGGCTGTGATATGTATGAATTCAAACATTAGTTGTAACCATAATTTATATTGAAACGTAAATTATACCTTATTAATTATTTTTAAAGTATTTGCTATGCGTACATTGTGGGCTATTATTATCGTTTGCCTTATAGTATTAGGCGCTTATTTCCTAAAACAAAATAATTTATTTGATAATAATTCTAATAGCCTCAACGTCTCTAGCAGTAATAAAAGTAATTTCCCTGTAAATGTTAATCATATAATTGGTAAGAAAAGCTATGATGGTAACCCCTTGACTCGTGGTAGTAAGTACAATCAAATTATCCAAGATAAAGTATTTCCAGTATCATCTATCGTCTCAGGAAGCCATATTGCTAATATTTCATTTGGTGCAGATGGAAGTTTGAATTCATTTTTCCCAACAGATAATAATATTGATAGTCAAGCTTATAATAGTGACGAGGATTTAGTTAATAATACAAGTGCCACAACTGGAGCAGATGAACCTGAAAAGACTAAGAATAAAGTTCATTTTAAGGTGTTTAGTGGCTTAGATATAAATGTTAGTGAAGATACTAATTCATTCACATGTCCAGCAGAATATCCATATGTAATAAGTTACCAATTACAAAGAGATGATACAAATAAAGTTTTTACCAGTTCAATTTACCGTAATGCTTGTTTTGCTGGAAGTGGGCAAGATTTTGATTTGCTATATGGCGATGCACAGATTCCCAGTGGTAATTCTGCTTATAGAGGTGGAGATATTAGTGCATTTATTCCAAGGGGTACTCCAAATAGCTGTAATAAAGGTATGCTGAGTGCTATTTTACCGACTCCTAGAAATTTTATTCAAGTTAAGGGTATTGGTGATAATAATAAAAAGATTGGTTTAGCACAGATTAAAACTAATCTAAATAATTCAACATGTACATCATATTGTGAACGCGTGTTCGATGTGATTTGTGCTAATGATACTGGTGAAAAATACTATTGTAGAAACCAGTTTTCAGCCAGTTTCTATAAGCATAATCGTTATTATGCTCAAAATACTGAACAATATTTTTGCGCTTGCGAATTTAAAGGAGTTGCTGGTGAGTATCAGTTTTATTCTAATTCAGTAGTGGATGTAGAAAATATTGTGAAGTATAAAAATTTAATTAGCTCTGTAACGTGTGGTAATTAATCACTATTTTCAAGATGTTATGAAACAATGCGTTATGCTAAATTTATGTTTATTTATGCAAAAAATATGGTTGCTAGCCTAATTTATCTTTTTAATATTGACAATAGAAGTTTATAATAACAGATATTATTTTCTGTATGAAATTTACTTGAGGTTAGGAACATAAAATATGGCATATATTGAGAACTCATCGGGTAAAAAGCCCAGTTTATTTTCAGCTATCACAATAGGTGTTGGTTCAATTATTGGTAGTGGTTGGCTTTTTGCTAGTTACAAAGCTTCAAAGGTTGCAGGAACTGTTGCTTTAGGTTCTTGGGTCATTGGTGCCTTTATTGCATTATTAGTTGCATTGCTTTTGGCTGAGGTTGCTACGTATTATTCAAAAGAAACTGGTTTATTTGCCCGCTTATTGAGTTTAACTCATAATCCAGATATGGGATTTATTATTTCTTCATCAAATTGGTTTTGCACAATTATTATTATTCCTGCCGAGGCAGAAGCTACGATTCAGTATTTATCACAGGCATATCCTGCTATTAGTGATTATGTTTTTACTGATAATCATTTTACCGCTTTAGGATTATTCTTTGTTTGTATTACTATGCTAATGTATGGTTTAATTAATTATTGGGGTATCCGTTTATTTGCTAAGGCTAATAATTTGATTACTACTTTCAAATTAATAGTTCCTGCGGCAACTGCAATTATTTTCTTATCTGTTTCTTACCATCCAGAGAATCTAACTTCATTTCAAGGAACTATAGCGCCTTATGGCTATGGCAAAATGTTTACAGCCGTAGTTGCTTGTGGTATTTTTTATTCATTTTATGGGTTTAATACTATCACTTTTTTCTCGGCAGAATTAGAAAATCCACAAAAAAATATTCCACTTGCATTAATTAGCTCTATCTTGATTTGTTTAATTATTTATTTATTATTACAATACTCATTTTTAGTGGCTTTAGATCCAGTTCAAGTAGCAACTAAAGGTTGGGATTCATTTAATTTTGATTCTCCATTAGCACAATTGGCGGTATTATTTGGTATGAATTGGATGGCAATTTTGCTCTACGTAGATGCTGCAGTTAGCCCATCTGGAACTGGTATTATTTTTGTTGGCTCAAGTGCTCGTATCTTTACAGGTATGGCACAAGATGGTCAAATGCCAAAAATATTTGGCAAAATCCACCCATTGCATGGAGTATCTCGGTTATCGATAGTAACAACTCTTGCTTTTTGTATGGCATTAGTTATCTTTTTTGATAATTGGGATAAAATTATGATTGTTGTGAGTGTATTTATGGCAATCTCATGTATAGCTGTGCCTGTTGCATTTGTTAAATTGCGTAAAATGGATCCAGCAAAACGCCCATTTACTATGCCTGCTGGGCTAACGGTTAGTTATATTTCATATATTGCAATTACTTATTTATTAACGCAATGCGGGTTTTTAGCAGCTATTGTGTCATTGGGTTTTCATGTTGCATTATTTCTTATTTACTGTGTTGTATATTATGGTAATTTAAAAATGTCTTTCCGAGCGCTATTATCATCTTGGTCAATGTTTGCTTATCTAATATTAGCCTGTGCATTATCATATGCTACAGACAGTACTTTAGTTGGAGAACTGGAACATTTTATTATATTAGTAGTATTAGCAACTATTAATTATTATTTTATGATAAATCAGAAGAACTATCAGCTTAGCAAATAAGTCTTTGAAAGTACCACTAGTAAGTGGTACTTTTCATTATCATATGTACTATTACATATAGCAGTTTTATAATCTTTTAAATTCACAATCTATTTCTGAATTCTCATCCCTGCATCTTTATAAATCATATTGTAGATATTGAAATTCCTTATATTTTTCTTTTTTGCTTTATTCTGTCGCTATTAAATATGCTTATTTATGCTCTTTGTTAATGGTGCATATAAGTATGTACCCGAATAAAATCAGACTAAACTTTAAGGTTGTGTGGCTTCTAATTTGTGATATACAATATCATTTATGTAATGCAAGAAATTTTGAAGGATTTTAAGTTTTGAAGAGCAATGAAATGATAGACAATAATTATGATTTAATCATTATTGGTGGTGGAAGCGGCGGCATATCAATTGCTAGGGAAGCTACTAAGCTAGGAAAAAAAGTCTGCATAATTGAACAAAGTTTAATAGGCGGAACTTGTGTAAATTTGGGATGCATTCCTAAAAAAATAATGTGGCTTGCCAGTATGGTTTTTAATAACTGTATAAATGCAAGCAAATATGGAATACAAATTAATTCGTATGAATTAAACTGGACAGATCTAATTACATCTCGTCAAGAGTATATAAATGGTATTCATGAGCATTATTGTAGTCAATTTCAAGAGTTAGGAATTATGATTATAAATGGATCAGCTAAATTTTTTGGCAATGATAGTATCAAAGTTAATAATCAAATTTATCATGGCAAAGATATAGTTATAGCAACTGGATCCAAGCCAAATATACCTAATATAATAGGTAAGGAGCTTGGAATAACTTCGGATGATTTCTTTAATTTAGATAAGCAACCTAAAGATTTAATTATAGTTGGTGGCGGATATATTGGAGTAGAATTAGCTTGTATTTTAAATTACCTTGGATGCAAGGTAACTTTAGTTATACGTAAAGATGTTATTTTGTCATCTTTTGATAAAGAAACATCTCTTAAGTTACAAGAGAATATGGAACGTAATAATATTTTAATATATAAAAATACTGAAGTGAGTAGCTTAAATAAAGATGGTGAATATATAAAAGTACATCTAAAAGGTGAATCACAAGCAATTCATGCAAGCGTAGTGCTATGGGCAGTAGGCAGAGATCCTAATTTGGAAAATCTTGATTTAGAAAAAGCAAAAGTTTCTATTGATAATAAAGGATTTATAAAAATAGATGAATATCAAAAAACAAGTAATGCAAATATTTATGCTGTAGGTGATGTTACAGATAGAGCAGCATTAACTCCTGTTGCTGTTAAAGCAGGTAATTATTTAGCTCGTTACTTATCAAAAAAAGAAAAATTTCCGTTTAAGTTAGACAATGTGCCAAGTGTAATATTTGCTCATCCTCCTTTTGCTAGCGTAGGGATTAATGAAGAGCAAGCTAGGCAACAAGGTAAGAGTATTGAGGTTTATAAAAATGAATTTATGTCTATTGGTGCTAAACTAGAAAAATCTCAGATAAAATCTTTTATAAAATTAATAGTTTGTAAAGAAACAGGACAGGTTTTGGGTTGCCATATACTTGGAAATGGGGCAGACGAAGCTATACAAGGGTTTAGCATAGCTATAGATTTAGGCTTGACTATGGATGAGTTAAAAAAATCTGTACCAATACATCCAACTTTTGCAGAAGAGCTTGTTTTAATATAAAATTAAATATAGATTATTATAAAGTAATAATTAAAAAGAATTATAAAATTATCTAGTTTTAATAATTTTTATTATAAGTTATTAATATTTGCATTAAGTTGTTGTATATAATTATCATCAATCATTCCACTTAAATATTCTAAATTAATCTTAGCTAATAAGTATTGATAACGTGATTGTTGATAATTTTGAAATGTAGCGTAGTAATCTTTTTGTGAGCCAACTAAATCCACACTGTTTCTAACCCCAACACTATAACCTAGAGTATCTGATTTTAATTTTGTTTTAGCAGATTCTAGAGCAGAGCGTTGAGCATTTACTAATGCAACTCCATTCCGAACTTGCCAGTATGCATTTTTTATATCTTGATTTGTTTGGCGTTCGACTGCAATTTGTTGTTGTAGTGCTGCTGTATAATTATCCTGTGCTTGACGGGTTTGACTATTTACTAAACCTCCAGTTGAAAGTGGAATAGATAATTGTACTCCAGCATTAGCTGCGCCATAAGTTGAAAATGGACCACCTGCGTATGTCATATTTTGCATTTGTTGTGGAGTTATATTTCCACCATCTATAGAAGAAGTATCTTGGTATTGATATTGCGCTAAAAAATTAAGCGTTGGATAATGACCTGCACGATACATACTAATATTTTCTTTAGCTATATCTACTTGTTTATTTGCTATTCGTATATTTATGTTTTTTGTTTTTGCTATGTTCCACCATTCTGTATCATTATTAGGTGATGGTATGCTTAAATTAATTGATTCTATTAGTGGTGTAATTTGTTCTGGATTTGTTCCAGCCATATTACGATAATCATTTTTTTTAGCTATTAAATCGTTAGTATCTTGAATTTCTTGCGCCCTAGCAGCATCAAATCCAGATTGTGCATCGTTTACATCTGCAATTGTAACTGTCCCAACTTTAAAAGATTGTTGAGCTTGTTCCATTTGTTTTTGTAATGCCTCTTTAGTCATTTTTGTAGCTTGTAACTTGTCTCCTGCATATAAAACAGCGAAATATGCTTGTGTTATATTAAGCATTAATTGTTGTTTAGCTGCTATTAATTGTAAATCAGCTAGTTGAGCTGCATATTTACCATTTGTATATTGGGATGTTTTACTAAAGTCAATAATGGTTTGTTGGATCTGTGCTCCGTATGTCGGTTGACGATATGTTGCATTCATTCCTTGTTGATTAAAGTAATTTTCAGTTAATGAGGCTGATGCTCCAATTTGAGGTAATAATAATGATCGAGCAATATATTTTTGTTCTTGTCCTGCCTGATTTGATGCAATTGCAGCTAAGTAATCAGCATTGTATGTTAATGCTGATTGATACGAATCTACTAAATCAATTGCTTCGGCAATATTTACGGTAAGACTACTAATGATAATTAATTGAAGTATTTTTTTCATACAGGATTTTAGCGTATTTAGTAGTTAAATTCAATTATATAATCGCGTTGCCAAACGCTATTTGCATTTAATTTTTCAATTGCCTCTTTTTGATCGATATTTCCATCAAAATTTAAGCTGTCGCTATGTCCACACCAAGGTTCTATACATATATATTTTGCGCCAACTTTAGACCATAATCCAAGCCATGGAAATCCCTTTAATGACACTTTTATTGCTTTATTTGATACTTTTTCTTTAAGTAAAATATATTGACTATTAAAGTTACTATAAATGATAGCATCTTCTATGAAAGAATTATTGTTTAATTCAATATGTTGTAATGAGTTGTGACTTGTTTCTCCCGTAAAAAATGCTTCATTAGTAATTTTGTGTTGGATTAAGTTATTTTCATGATTTTCAAATTCAATTATATAATCCGTAATATCATGTTTATCGTCAAATGGACACTTGAATGCTGGGTGTGCACCAACACTAAAATAAGCTTCTTTATTATCTAAGTTATAAACTTTATACATAGTTGTAAGAGCTTTTCCTAATAGAGAATAAATAACATCAAATTGTAAATTAAACGGATATACATCGCCTAATTCATTAGTGATAATACTTAGGGTTACAGAATTTTTAGATTCTGCACTTATATTAAAAGTAGAATTTCTTGCAAAGCCATGATTTCCTTGTTGATAACTTTTGCCATCAAAACGGATTTCTCCATTGCTAGTTTTACCAACTACTGGAAATAAGGTGGGAGAGACTCCCGCCCAAATTGATGGATCTCCATGCCACATATACTCATGGCTTGTAGATTTATTTCTCACGCTTCTAACCTCAGCACCTTTGAGATTAATAGTTACTTCTAAAATTTCATTTGAAATAATAATTTGCGACATTATAGGTATCTTTTTTGAAAAATGAGTCTATATTAGCATGCTAAATATCGTGGCTATCGTTGAATTTTTTAACTTGCGTTAAATTGCTTTCAACCATATATCCACCACCTAACGCTTGATATAAATTAACTAAACTTTGTAATTGCTGAATTTTTACATCATTTTGTTGTGATGCGGCATAATCAATATTTAATTTATTCCCGATCGTATCCGAATATGCAACCGAACCAAGTTTATACTGTTTAACAGAAATATTATATATATTAGTTGCTCGTCTGATAGCTTCTTCTTTTTGCTCAAGGTTACTTGTTAGACTATCATTTTTACTTAAACCATTATCAACTTGTGAAAAAGCTGTACGTACAGTATTTATATAGTTATAATATGCTGAGTAGTATCCTGCTTTAGCTTTATCAATCTCAGAATAAAGAGCTAAATTAAAAAACGGCATTGCTGCATTTATTTGAGTAGTCCAAAAATCGGCACCACCATTAAATAAATTACCTAATACCATATTACCTTGTCCTAATGGCGAAGTTAAGCTTATAGATGGAAAAAATTGTGCTGTTGCTGCTCCAATATTTGCATTAGCTAATTTTAACTGGTATTCAGACGTAATTACATCAGGTCGAGTTTTTAATACTTCAGAAGGTAGATTTACAGGTACAATATTTTTAGTACTAATATTATCAAATTTATTACCTAGTTTAATTTTACTAGGGTTATTATTTGTTAATACTTGTAGAGCATTTTCGGTTTGAGTAATGTTAGCTTTTATCATCGGAATATTTGCTCTAATAATTGTCAAGTATTGTGCCATACCCTCAAGGCTTGTATCTGACGTACTACCGTATTTATACTTAGTTTCAAATGATTTATTTAAAGCTTCTGCGTCTTGCAAGGTTTGCTCTTGTAATGCTAATTGCTTATGTAATCCAAGTAAAGTGAAGTAGCTATTAGCAACTTGTGTTATTACACCTAGGCGTACGGCATTTTTTGCTTGAGTTTGCATCGCTAAATTTAGTTTTGCAATTTCACCTTTTTTAATTTGCTCAAAAATATTTAGAGTATAAGTAGGCATAACCATCAACGAATTACTATTGAAAGTTTGATATCCATTTTGCATAGGCATCGTACTTGAGCTGCCATATGTATTCATCCCACCCGTCATTGCGCCTGCACTTAGTCCAACAGTTGGAACCCATCCCATTTCTACTTGGCGTAATGATGCTTGTGCTTGTAACATATTGCCCATAGCTGATTGTAAATCATTATTATTTGCCAATGCACTTTCAATTAATTGATTTAATTGTGGGTCATTAAATTTTTTCCACCAAGCCATTTCTGCAACATTAGTGCTCTCACTAACTGCATTTATACTATTACTATTCCAGCTATCTGGTTTATTAATATTTGGTTCTTGATATTTTGGGCCTAATAACGCACAGCTTGCTAAAACTGAACTATTTATAAGGATAAAAAGAAGTTGTTTAAATTTCATTTGCAAATCCTTATTTACTATTTGTATCAATAGTTACGCTACTACTAGCACCAACTCTTAATGGAAATTCTTTATCATTATCAAGCTTTACTCTTACAGTAAAACGTTGTACAACTTTAACCCAGTTGCCAGTAGCATTTTGTGCTGGTAATAATGAGAAAGTATTACCACTTGCATAACTAATACTTTGTACCGTTCCTGTATATTTATGATCATACATGTCTAATTTAACAGTTGCTTTTTGACCTTGTTTTATTCTTTTTAGTTGAGTTTCTTTTAGGTTTACATCTACCCACCAATTCTTATCATCAACTAAACCAAATAGTTTTTGCCCATTTGAAACTAATTCACCAACTTGTATATTCATATTGCTAACATAGCCATCAAATGGTGCTCTGATTTGCGTATACCCACTATTATTTTCAGCGTTTTGAACCCCTGTTTGAGCTAACTGAATTTGAGTTTGTGCTGCATTGTATTGAGCTGTAGCTTGTGATAATCCTTGCTTTGCGCTATCTGCTTGATTTTGATATTTTTGCATATCTTGTAATGAACCCGCATGTTCATTATATAATTTTGTATAACGAATCGCCATGTCGTTAGCAAATTTATAATCTGATTTAGCTTTATCTAATGCAGCTTTAGCTGTACCTGATTGTTGTTGGTATAGGGCAAGATCTTGTTTTGTCTTTGTTAATTGTAAACTGTAATCTTGTGGGTCTATCGTAACTAATAAATCACCTTTATGTACAAGTTGATTGTCTTTAACTGCTACTTCTTGTATATATCCTGAAACCTTTGGTGATATGCTAATAAGATTTGCATTAACATATGCATTTTCTGTATTTGGGTATTCCTCATTATATTTATAGTATCCATATATTCCACTAATGGCCAATACAACAACTATTCCACCAATTATTATTTTTTTATTCATAATAGTATATTTCCTTATTTTTAATCAAAATGAATTTGTCCGCCTTTTTCTGGGCGTGTTAATGTAAAAGGTAGCCAACAAAATAGTAAAATGCCAAGTCCTACTATATAAAAAGAATCTAAGTAGCTAATAATTGAGCTTTGTTGCAATACCATCATATGGGCTATTTGAGTTTGCATATTCTCAGGAACCCCATGTAAGCTTTGTGACCACCATTGATAACCACGACTATATGGAGACACATTAGAGGCTAAATCATTGTATGAGACTTGCTGTTGTCGCGAGACTATTGTTGCTGAAATTGATGTTCCAACTGAGCTTGCAAAATTACGGAAGAAATTAAATACTCCAGATGCATCTCCATGAAGTTCTCCTGGTATTCCAATAAATACTATTTGCATTAATGGTACAAAAAATGCCATCATTCCAATCCCTTGAACCATTGCTGAGATGAGTATAAATTCTTCGCTAGTTGACGGTGCATAGCTCGATAGCATATATGAGCTTAGAGCAAAAACAAGCAATCCAAAACAAAGTATTTTGCGCGAATCATATTTTGAAGTCAGTTTGGCAATAATGGGTGCTGCAATAAAGGCAACCATTCCTCGTGGGGCTGTTATATATCCAGCTAAATCAGCAGGGTATCCGTATGCTTGTTGAAGCAAGGTAGGGAAGTATGCCATTGAAATAATTATCAATGTCATAAATATAAACATGCTTACACAACATAAGGTAAAGTTAATATTTTTAAATATTTCTATTTTTATTACAGATTTGCCGAGTATCGATCGCCAGACAAAAAATCCTAGAAGTATAATAGCTATAGTAAAAGCAATGAGCATAGGCATTGATTCAAACCAGTTATTTGTATTACCTTCATCAATAAAGTACTCTAGAAAACCTATCCCAAGTGCCATGAATGCAAAACTTAAATAATCTATTCTAACTTTTTCAACCGGCTCATCTTTCATGAAGAAATAAGTGAGAGCAAATCCTGCGATACATAGAGGGACATTTACATAAAAACACCATCTCCATGACATTTGTTCTGCTAAGACACCACCAAATATTGGGCCAATAATTGGACCCATTACTACACAAAGACTGTATACAGTCATGATTTTTGGTTGTTCTTCAGTAGTAAAGTGTTTTGCTATATAAGACTGTGCTATGGATGGGAGAAATGCTCCGCCAATTCCTTGCATAATCCTAAATAATATCATTTCTGGAATGGAGGTTGCCATTCCGCATAATACTGAAGATACACCAAAAATAATGGCTGATGAGAGCACGACCTTTTTCATACCAAATTTACGTACAACTAACCCCGTTAATGGGATGCATACAGCGGCTGCAACTATATAGCTAGTAATAGTTGTAGATACTTCGGTTAAATTTGCGCTTAAAGATCCCATTATGTGTGGCACTGCTACAGCTACAATTGTTAGATCTACTATTTCGGCAAGTGCTAGTAGACTTACTGCATATGCAACGATTGTGCGCCGTTCAAGCCAAAAATTACTTTTATTCATACGTTTATTATTTACTTTCTTTTTATGCTTATAGTACTGTTTATACTCTATTCATATTTTTCAGCGTCGTGATATTCTTCAATTAATTTTAAAAGGTCTTCTAACTTACCTTCTTTTTTTTCATAACCTTCACCATACTTCCGGCAAAGATATTCTTTAAGTAATTGCAACGCTTCTACGTCATTCCCACCTGATTTTTTTAGATCTTGAAATATCATAGTTCTATCGATTATTTCTCTGATTACTAATCCAGCAGGAATATCAATATCAACATCAACCTTACTTTTTATATAAGCTATTTTTTCATCTATGAAATTTTTTTGTTCTTCAGTTAATCTAACTGTAATTGAATGTGTCTTTGCCATATTCTCCTCTGTTATTAAATTGTTTGTAATCTGTGTAATCTAAAATTACGTTACACACTTTACTCCTTTTATGACGATTTGTCAAATTGAAATTAAAATGCTAATATAAGTTATTCAATTTTAAGAATTAGTTAC
Organism: Burkholderiales bacterium; assembly: GCA_028693355.1. Taxonomy (GTDB): domain Bacteria; phylum Pseudomonadota; class Gammaproteobacteria; order Burkholderiales; family UBA11063; genus Aquella. Next base: position 22,333 of record JAQUVM010000006.1, on the reverse strand, counting down.
TACTTTCAGGAGTATATATAATATTAGTAAATTTGTATCGTAAGCTTTTTATAACTTATAAAAGATTTAGAGTAGGTATTTAGACTTAATAGATTATTATAAGTATGAATTTTATGTGAAGCTAGCGACGTAAGCTTTAAAAGATAGTGCATTATGATTGTTCTATCTATATTTACCTAGAAATATGAATGAAGCTATAGTGATTTATTTTGATTAACTCTTTCTGATCTCATATAAAGAGTACTTTTGATCTAGGCTCAACCCCCTTAATTAATATAAGGGGTACATAGTATAAACCTAGTAAACGTATAATATAATTTACTATTCAGGGGAACGATTAAATCCAGCGATATAATCTTGCAATTGTTTAGATATCACTCCTTGGTTTCTTCCAATTATATAAAAAATTGTACTTATTATAATAGTTAATATCTGCCCTGTAATGTCAGAGATATGTATCGTACTATTTTCCGAGCTTAAGTATGAGATAATAGTGATCAAAATAATTTGAATAAAAAACCAATTTGAATTCTTTATATGTAGTATTGCTAATTTAAAGCTAGTTATTTTTGGTTGATATATTAAATAGATAATAGTCCCACAAGATATAACCAACAAACCTTTTAAGGTTAGTGGCCATGCTGACCAATAATACATTAGTAAAGAAAAAATATATCCTAACCAAGAAAAGAAATTGCTACCTGTAATATAAACACCATGCTTTATTTTGTGTTTTTTGATTAATTGGTTAAGAGAACCATTGATCATACAAATAATTGCAAATAATAATACTAAGTTAACACAGATTATTGAAACAATTTCTTGCCAGCCTGGTAAAAACCATAATACAAGAATACATATAAATAAAACAAATAAAACACCCCCTAATGGAGAACCATTTTTACTTTTTGTTGAAACTATGGCTGGTAAATAATGGCTAAAACCAACCGTCATTTTAACTGCAGATGCATAAAATACCAATCCAGCGCTAAATGGTGCAATAAATGCAGCCATTGATAGCAAAGGAGTTAGCCATGTTAAATGATATATGTCGCTCAATTGAAAAAATGGAGCAGAAAACACTATATCATGCCATTGATGTGGTGATTTAAGTAAGGCAGGTGGAATTGCTATTAAATATGCTACTTGTAATATCGCATATATTAACATACAGAAAATTACTGAAAGTAAAATAGCTAATGGAATATTTTTCTTAGGGTTTTTTGCATCACCTGCAAATGTGATAGGTGTTTGAAAACCAATAAATGCAAATACTACTCCACCAGTTGTAATTGACGCAAGTAAGCTTTGGTAACCATATGGCATAAATGATTGATTACTGCTAATACCAATATTCCCAAAATTATGTGCAATTAATAAAAATATAGCGGCTACAAAAATAGGTATCAAAATTTTGATTAAGGTTAAATATTTGATAAACTTCATCACTACTGCAAGAGATAGATAATTAAGAATAAAAAATATGATACATATAAAACTGGTAAGCATGGTTCCAATCCAACTTAGGGAACCATTGCCAGTTGTAATCATATGCTGGAAATTTGGTAAAAGTGCACTTAAATATTGGACTGTAGCGGTTGCTTCGGCAGGAATAAGAGAGATCCAGCTTAATAAAAATACCCATTCACAGATAAAACTTAAAAAACTATTATGTGTAAAATCTACATAGTGCCCAAATCCACCGTTTTTGGGCGGTAAAAATGCACAAACTTCCACAAAATTAATTGCTATTACTGCGATAATTAATCCACCAAAAATCCATGCCAAGATGGCAGCTGGCCCAGAACTTTTTGCTATGATATATGAGCTCATTAGCCAGCCAGAGCCAACAATTGAGCCTATACCTATATATAATAATTCTGCTAAGCCAAGTTTTTTTGCCATCTGAGGTTTCCTTTAAATTAATAATGAATTAGAATTTTCTAATCCCATAATTATCGCCATATCATTGTTTAGTTGTGCTACGTTGTCATTTGTTAATATAATATATACATATGAATCAAACAAAGTTCCGCCAACATTTAAATTAGCTCCATCTTTTTTTGTAATTACGTGACTTCTATAGCTAGGTAATTGATTAAAAAGATTTTCTTGAATGCCATTAAAAATCTTATTTTCGACAAAATTATATAAAAATACAATTTTCCCATTTTCTACTGTTTTTGTATTATTTGAGACATTATGAGCAACTAATTCTTTTAATAGGTTTATTTGATCTCTTCCGCCACATAGTTTTGCTAATTTATTAATAGTTCCAGCTGCGCCAGATATACGTGGATTAACTTCAATTAAAAATATTTCTTTATTCAAGGTAACAAACAATTCACTATGACAAAAACCATTTACAAGGCCCACCGAGTTAAGAACTTTTTTAATATAATTAATAATTTCTATGTGTAGTGGATCCTGCTGATTTATGTAAGTAATATTTCTATATAAAAAGTTTCCATTAAATAGTTCTTTTTCATATTTTGCTACTAAACAAATTTCATGATTGCCATTATGGCTAAAGCTATCAACTAAATATTCAGTTCCAGAAATCTTTTCTTGTAAAACAAGTGCCCCTGCAGTTGCAAGAGATTTATTTACATCATATTGTACTAACTCATTTTCATTATAAATTACTTGAACCCCCATCGAAGCAAAAGAATTAACTGGTTTAATTACCATAGGAAAACCTACTTTTGCGGTGATTTCTTTTAGTTCAGAGTCTGTTTTATCTTCTTCAAGAAGTGCTTGTTTTGGAATTAAATGTCCATTACGAGATAAAGATTCTTGCATATCATATTTGTTAAACCTTTGTGGGGCTGTTTCTGGGTTATTATGTAATAATCCTAATGATTTCCCAATTTTATCAGTGAATTCAACTACATACTCACAACCATAAAAGGCAAAGTTTATATTTAATTCATTAAGCTTTGATAGCAAGCTATTAGGATTATTATAATCACACTCAATAACTAAATCACATAATTGATAATTAATATCAGAGCGCATATATTCTATCGAGCTTTGCTTGATACTTGGAATATTAGATAACTTTACAATAACAGTGAAAAACCCCTCTTCTTTGAGACGGTTTATTAAATAACTAGCCGAAGATAACGGCTCAATAATACAGATTTTTTTAGTCATTGCTAACCCTTCGAAATATGATTTTAGGTAAAATTAACCCAATTAAAACAGTCATAGAAACTAATAAATTACTCATTTCAATTTTAAATTGAGATATAGAAAATAATATAAAAACCAAAATTGGAGTGAAAGCTACTAGTATTGATGATTTTGCGGCTCCCAGTTTTTTAATAGTTTGTTGATAGAAATAAACTGGAATTATTAAAGATATAACAGTCATAATGATTAATGAACAGATATTTGCAAAGCTTAGCGAAAGAGGAATTTTACTAAATTTTATTAAAGTCAGTAGCATTACACATAGAGGAATAAACCGAATGGCTAATAACTGAGATGACTCTAGATTATGTTTCTTACTAAATTTACCCGATGATAATGCATAAATATATGCACTTAATCCGCCAATAATACCTAGAATAATGCCGAGTGTTAAACTTCGTGTGGTTTCTATCACATAAAAAACGTTAATAATGACACAGGTAATTATCAAAATAATACAACTAATTAAATTATGAATTAATTTTGTTTTACGATACGTTACATAAAAGCCACAAATTGCCAAAACAATGAAATATATAGACAGGTAAATAAATGGATCTGAATAATGCGGAGCATAAATAGAGCTTAGCCAATTTACCCCAATACTAAATGCTAAAATTAAATATGTACGATCTGAAATACATGCACCATACATTTTACTTAAATGTTTTAAGTTAATAAGGTTAAACCATATACTTGCCACAACTGCCATAAATAGTAAGGATACTAATGGGTTAATATAACTACCAAGCTTATCTATGTAAACAAATGATATAGCAGTTAAAATAACATAAATTATTGCATCATTGTATTGTTTATATTTATTCATTTGCATATTTTCATCTCATTTATATTTTGATATTGGATATTTCCCTAAGAATTTAGATTTACTAGATAATATTAAAGTAAAGTTTAATTGCTTTAAGTAGCACAGAGGGATTTTAATTTATATATTTTAGCTTACAAAATGCACCACTTTACGTAAGCATTGTAGATTAAGGTCGATACTCTAACATAGTTTTTATTGGAAAATGCAAAATAATATAGCAAAATGATTATATTTTATATAGGAATACAGATGATAATGCGGCATACTTTGGTAACTATAATTTTCTACTTTACTACAATAAAATTTCTTTAAGCCTTTAAGATTCATATATCAGCGAAACCATGTGACGTGTATAAATGCAACGTTTTTTGAATTATATGGTATTTTCGCAGTGAAGTGTGTGTTATTTTCTCGCATTTTGTGGCGTGGTTTTTACTTGTGTGATACAATAATCGTGTCATAGAACTTCTTGTGTGAAGCCTATGGAATGGTTAAATGTATAATGAAATTTGATTCAACCTGTTACTTTTGGTTGAAAATTTTATGGGGATATAATATATGTTTTTATTAAAAGCTTTTAGTAAAATAAAATATGCCATTAGGTTGGCATTGGTCTTTTTGATCCCAAGCATAATTATTGCTTGTGGTAGTAGTAGTTCTGGTTCTTCGGCACCAGCTGTCTCTGTTGATATGATGTCTCCATTAAATGGAGCTAGTGGTGTTTCAACATCTGAAGTTGTTGTTCTGCAATTTAATCAAAGTGTACAAAATGTAAATACAACTAATGTTACTTTAACTAAAGATACTGAGTCTGGTACAGCTGTTATTTTAAACAATATAATTGCTAGTAATAATAATGTTTATTCATTTAATGCTTCAGGTCTGAGTCAGAAAACTACATATTATGTAAATATAGAAAGCGGTATTACTAATTCGGCTGGAAATAAAATTACTAAAACAAGTTTTCACTTTACGACTGGGGATTTTACAGCTCCGACAGTAAGTATGATTAATCCTATAAATAATCAAACTGGAGTATCTAAAACTCCAAATATCAGTTTGCAATTTAGCGAAGCTGTAAACAATGTAAATGCTACAAATGTAAAATTACATGAAGCAGGTAACCAATCTGCAATTGCCATTGGTAGTATTACACTAGGTGCAAATCATATATATACATTTAGTCCTTCTTCTCCACTTAATGATGGTGCTACTTATTATGTAGAAATTATGAATGGAATTAAGGATGCAGCTGATAATCCAATTGCTCCAACAAGATTTATTTTTACAACAGGAGATTTTACTGTTCCTGTAGTAAGCATGTCAACACCGAGCAATAATTCAACAGGTGTTTCAGTTTCTCCAAGTATCTCGTTTTCATTTAGTGAACCAGTAGTTGGTGTAACTTCACAGAATGTATCATTACGTCTTGGTTCTTCAGTTGGTGCGGTTCAAAGTATAGGTAACATTGTTGCAGGTGCGAATAATACATATACGTTTAGCCCAACTAATAAGTTGTCTGAAAGCACTGTTTATTTTGTAACGTTTAATAATAATATTACAGATGCATATGGAAATGGGTTAGCTATAACTTCTTTTAGCTTTACGACTGGTGATTTTACAGGCCCAACAGTAATAATGACTAATCCAGGAAATAATTCTAATGGAGTAATTGGTCTTCCTGTTATTAGTTTGCAATTTAGTGAATCTGTAAATAATGTTGTAAGTAATGCATCTGTACAATTACATAGAGCGGGTAATAATCCAACGCAAGTTTCTATTGGTAATGTTACATTAGGCGCAAATAATACATATACATTTAGTCCTTCTGCTGCACTTCAGGAAAGTACTACTTATTATGTAGAAGTTACAAATGCAATTACGGATGTGTCTAATAATCAAATTGCCACAACAAGATTTATTTTTACAACTGGTTCAGATGTAAACTCTCCTACAGCTACAATAACTTCTCCTGCTAATAATGCAACAAATGTAAGTATGTCTCCTAGTATTACATTGCGATTTAGTGAGTCAGTAATTAATGTGAATGCTGCTAATATAAAACTAAAAGATAGTAGTAATAACGAGGTAGCTATAGGTAATATTACATTAGGCGCAAATAATATATATACATTTAGTCCTTCTGCTGTGCTTGAGCCTGAGTCAAGTTATACCGTGGTTATTACTAAGGGTGGTATAAGGGATTTGGCTGGAAATCTTCTTCCAGAATCAGTAAATTCAACATTTAAAACTGGAGATTATCGTTCTCCAACAGTATCTATTGTTACTCCATCAAATAATGCCATCGGGGTAAGTAGAAGTCCTGTTATTTCATTGTCATTTAGTGAGTCAGTAATTAATGTAACTTCACCAAATGTGACACTCCGTGTAGGATCTGCTAATGGAACCGTTGTTCCAATAACTCCAATTACACCAGGTGCTAATAATACATATAGTTTTTCTCCTGTGTCTATACTAGATGAGAAGAGTGTATATTTTGTGGCGTTAACTGATGGTATAAAAGATAATACTGTTAATCAAAATCCATTAGGAGCAACTTCTTTTAGCTTTACGACTGGGGATTTTACAGCTCCAACAGTAGCCATGACTACTCCAACAAATAATGCAGTAGGAGTAGCAGTTAATACTCAAATTCTAGTATCTTTTAGTGAAAGTGTACAAAATGTATTGAGTTCTGTTGTATTAGAAAATATTTCTGGTGCTGTTATTCCAGCTACTGTATCTTTAGTCTCTGGGAATGATTACAAAATAGTTCCAAACGCTAATTTGACATCAAATACATATTTTTATGTGAAATTTAGCAGTAATATTGTAGATGCATTTAACAATAGCTTAGCACCTACGACTTATCATTTTGCAACAGGAACACCATAATAATTAATTGAAACATTAATTATTAATTGAAAAACCTCCAACTAAAAATTGGAGGTTTTTTTATAGTATGCTAGGCATATAATTATGTTAATAAAATAACTGTATGTAACTGTTGATATATGATAATTATATTGCGTATCATAATATAGTCATTTTTATATTAAATAATAAAAGCTAAACATGTGTGCGATTCATTTACAAAAAAATAAAACTATCTATATTTATGTTAGAATTTGAACTTATCTATAGTAGCTATTAAGGTGAAGATTTAAAATATGAAAATTTTGGGTATAGACCCAGGTCTTAGAAATACTGGGTTTGGTATTATTAATGCGGTAAATCAAAATGATTCACGATATATAACATCAGGAATTATTGAAACTTCTTCAATAGATAGTTTGCCAGAGCGTATTAAAACAATATTATTTGGTCTACAAGAAGTTATTAATGAATATAAACCGGATTTGGTGAGTATCGAAAAAGTATTTGTAAATGTAAATCCTCAGTCAACTTTATTATTAGGTCAAGCTCGTGGAGCTGCTATTTCTGCTTGTGTATTACTAGGGTTACCAGTACATGAATACACTGCATTACAAGTTAAGCAAGCAGTAGTTGGTTATGGGCATGCGGAAAAAGAGCAAGTTCAAAAAATGGTAATGCATTTTTTAAAGCTATCAGGGAAACCTCGATCAGATGCTGCAGATGCATTGGCATGTGCATTAGCTCACCTTCATTACTCTCATTTGAGTAGAGTATTTAATATGACATCAGTTAAAGGCGGACGAATTAGGTGACGGATATTCAAACACAATCTAAACATGAGAAAAATTATCGCGAATTTTTAAACGGCAAATTTTTATTTGCTGCGGCTATTGTAGGGCTTGCTAGTGCAGGGTTCTCTTTTTTAGTGGATAAAGCTTTTATTTATTGCCATATGATTTTTAATTATGGCGGCTATTGGATGCTTTTATTTACGCCAGTAATTTTTGTAATTACGGTGTTTTTATTAAAGAAATTCTTTCCATATTCAGATGGAAGTGGTCTGCCTCAGGGATATGCCATTGATGTTTTTAGTGAAGAAGAATTAAAGAAGTATTATTCTATTCGCACTGCAATTGGTAAGGCTATACTAACTTTTATGAGTATTTTGGGTGGAGCTTCATTAGGGAAAGAGGGGCCTACTATTCAAATTTGTTCTTCAATTTTTGCGCAGATAAAAGATGTTAGCTTAGAAAAGAAGCGTTTATTAATAAAATTAGCATCTGGGGTTGGAGTTGCTGCGGCATTTAATACACCAATTGGTGGAATGATTTTTGCTATTGAAGAATATGTGAGAAAAATAAGCGCAAGGTCAGCTACCATGTTAGTTGGTGGCACTCTTATCGCAGTTCTAATTAGTAATTATTTTTCTGGTGGTTTAGAGTATATGGGAACTATTCCGTTATCTTCACTTCATCATGGATTTAATATTGGATATATTGCACTATTAATTGGTATTATCTGTGGTCTAGGTGGTGCTTTGTTTACCAAGATAATAGTATTTGTTTCTGTGAATAATACTTGGTTTATTAATCGTTGGCGTAAAAATCATTATCTAATGAATGCCCTAATATTTGGATTAATTGTTGCTATAATTGGTTATTTAACTACTGGGTTATCATTTGGCAATGGAGCACATGCTACTAAGTATTTTTTAGATAATAATATTCAAGCTCCTTGGTATTATGGGGTTGGTAAGTTTTTTGGCGCAGTTTCATCAGTTGCAGCTGGTGTCCCTGGTGGATATTTTTCTACTGCCTTATCAATCGGGGCTGGTATTGGGGACTTGGTTCATCATTTTTTACCAAATATACCATTAATACAATTTTACTTATTAGGAATGGTTGGATTTTTAGCTTCAATCACGCAATCTCCGATTACGGCAACTGCAATGGTGGTTGAGATGAGTAATACTAGTGAATTTGCTATGCCTATTTTAATTGCTGCATTTATTGCTAGTATGATAGCTGAGCATTTTGGTGATAGTGTTTATCATCAGCAAGTATTAAAATATATTCCAAAAGAAAAATATCATTTAACTCGTTAGGGGTAATATGTCTGAGATAAAACGTTACGATGCAGTTGCTCGTAGTTTACATTGGTTAATTGCAATCTTAATTATTGGAGAGTACTTGATCGGCTTAAATATTGATACTTTTGATAATTTTAAGTGGTTACATATTCAAGTTGGATTAATTATTTTACTATTAGTGTTTATCCGAGTTTATTGGCGTATAACTCATAAATATCCTAAAATGGATTCATCGCTTAGCCGATCTAATCAGATAATGGCAAAGATGGGGCATGAAGTTATGTATCTTTTGATGTTGATTATTCCATTATTAGGATTGGCATTAATTATAACAAAAGGTAAAGCTATGAATATCTTTGGTTTTAATGTGCCAGCCATTATTGAACCAGTTTCGCGTTCTATTCGCTCTATAATTAAGAGCACCCATGTTTATTTAGCTCATGCTATTATATTTATGGCAAGCTTTCACGCTCTAGCAGCATTATTACATCAATTTGTTCATAATAGACTAATATTGTCAAGAATGTTACCTAAGAAAATAGCGGATATTATAGAGGGCAAAAAATAATGGCCAAGAAAAGTTTATTAAAATCATTAGCCAGTGTAAGCGGCATGACTATGGTCTCACGTATATTTGGTTTTTTACGTGATATGTTAATGGCTAGCTATTTTGGTGCAGGTATGGCAACAGATGCATTTAATGTGGCATATAAACTACCTAATCTTCTGCGCCGTGTATTTGCAGAGGGCGCTTTTTCACAGGCATTTGTACCAATTTTATCTGAATATAAAAATACAAAATCTAAAGAAGAGACACGAGAATTTATTGCATCAGTCATGGGGATGCTGGGCTTTGTATTATTTATGATTACTATTTTAGGTATGATTTTTGCCTCAGGCGTAATTTTTCTGACCGCTGGTGGTTTTACTAACGATCCAGCCAAATTTGGTTTAACTGTAGAATTATTAAGAATTACGTTTCCATATATTTTATTTATATCATTAGCATCTATGATTGGTGGAGTATTAAATACATGGGGATTATTTTCAATACCTTCATTTACTCCAACTATATTAAACATTGTATTTATTATCTTTATTGTTTTTTTACGCTTTTATTTTGATCCACCAATTTTAACTTTAGCTTGGGCAACATTTATTGGTGGGCTATTACAACTATGCTTTCAGTTACCATTTCTAAAAAAATTGATATGCTGGTAATGCCGAAATTTAATTTTCGTGATGCGGCTGTATGGCGAGTAATTAAACTTATGGGGCCTGCTATTTTTGCATTGTCAATTTCACAAATTAGTATGGTGATTAATACAATATATGCTTCATTTTTGCAAAGCGGAAGTATTTCTTGGATGTATTATGCTGATAGATTGATGGAGTTTCCAACTGGAGTTTTGGGAGTAGCTCTTGGAACTATATTATTACCAAGCTTATCTAAGCATGCAAGCTCTGGTAATAAAGAACATTTTTCAAAAATTTTGGATTGGGGTATTCGCTTATGTTTACTTTTAGCATTGCCTGCAACAGTTGGTTTAGGATTGTTGGCTAAAGAATTAACTATGACACTTTTTATGCATGGTAAATTCGATATGCACGATGCTATTATGACAAGCTATGCTTTGATCGCTTATTCGATCGGGCTAATTGGTATTATTATGGTAAAGGTGCTAGCTCCAGGTTTTTATGCCAATCAAGATATTAAAACACCTGTAAAAGTAGCTCTATTTGTATTAGCTTGTACCCAGTTAATGAATTTAGCATTTATTGGACCATTAAAACATGCAGGATTATCATTATCAATCGGGCTAAGTGCATGTGTAAATGCAGGCGGTCTTTGTTATTTGTTAATTAAAAAGAACTATTATGTACCTGGTGATGGGTGGTTAAACTTTTTAATTAGGATGATAGTTGCTGTTATTTTTATGGCTATAGGCATTGAGTTAGCTTTGCATCTTTTACCACTAGATTTCATGGGCAATATTAGTTATAGAGTACTCTCACTAATAGCTGTTATTGTGATCGCGGCTGTGTTTTACTTTGGTGGACTATTTGCTTTAGGATTCAGATTAAAGGATTTTAGTCATAAAGGTGAATTTTAGCTTGAACATAGTATGCTAGATGTGGTATCATCTTGCATATTTTTTAGGAAAGGTAACTGTAAATGAAACAAAACATTCATCCTTCGTACAAAGAAGTCGCAGTTACTTGTAGTTGTGGTAATAGCTTTGCTACTAAATCAACTTTAGGCAAAGATACATTAAATATTGAGGTTTGCTCAGTGTGCCACCCATTCTATTCTGGTAAACAACGTTTAGTAGATAGCGCGGGTCGCGTTGATAAATTCCGTCAAAAATTTGGTGCTTTTGCTGCTAGAACTGCTAAGTAATTTAGATAGAGTTTCTTATAAAATGGGTGACTATATAGTCACCCATTTTTTATTGACTTTCTTTTGTTTGGTCACAAATAACTATGTGTGATTGATTATTTTCATCATGCACTTGTTTAATTCTTACTTTAAAAACGTCATCAAGTATTTTTGATGCTAAAACATTCTTGGTAGTATCATCTGCCACTACACTCCCTTTATCTAATACTATTATATGATCTGCATATTGGATAGCATTTTGTAACTCATGCAAAACCATAATAATTGTTTTATTTTGCTTTTTATTAAGATCCCGTAAGAGAGATAGTATTTCAAATTGATAGTGAATATCCAAATAGGTGGTTGGCTCGTCTAAAAATAAATAATTGCTGTTTTGTGCTAATGACATGGCAATCCATGAACGTTGTTTTTGACCTCCTGATAATTCATAAATATAATTATCTGAAAGTTGTGTTAGGTTAGTGGCATCTAATGCCCAATCTACGTAAAAATTATCATCTTTTTTAGTTTTTTTAAACCATGAGCTATGAGCGTGTCGCCCATAACTGACTAATTGCTTAACCGTAATATCATTAGGACTATCCGGCGATTGAGGTAGAATAGATAATATTTTTGCTAGCTCTATTTTAGGAAAATTTGCTAGCTTCTTATCATTAATTATTATCTTACCTTCTTGATGTGGAACTAGGCCAACTAACGTTTTTAATAGTGTTGATTTTCCAGAACCATTTGGCCCTAAAATTGCAGTTATTTTGCCTTGCTGTAATTTAATATTTAATTTATCTAATATAACTTGTTTGGAGTATTTTACAGTTATATCTTGTGTTTGAATTTCTACCATTATGAACTACCTTTTTATAAATCTTAATATCTAATGTAATTATTGCCAAAATATGTTGCTACTAATAAGTGATAACCTGACATATTAGTAAATAAAGCAAATATTATTCTTAAGTGAGTTATATGAGCTATTAATAGCGTAATTTACGCATAATGTATAAAAAATATGGCACACCAATAATAATACTAATTATTCCTGGAGCTATTTCGTATGGAATAAATATAATACGTCCAATTATATCTGCACTAATCGTTAAAATAATGCCAATTAATGATGATGCTAATAAGGTATATTTATTTGAGTAACCAAAAATTAAGCGTGCTATATTTGGTGAAATAAGACCAATGAATCCTAAACTACCAACACACGATACGGCAATTGCAGTTAGTAGTAAAGCTAGAAAAATGATAATAATTTTCCATCTAGTAACATTAAAGCCAATACTTATTGCTACGTCATCTGAAAGTTGCAAAAGATCAATTTGTTTGATACAACAAAAAGTGATTGATACTACTATGATACTTGGAATTATGATAGCTGATGCACTTTCAATCGTTGATGAATAGAGAGTTCCATTTAAAAAAGATACGAATGAAGAGAGTTTTTCATCTTGAAATGTCATTATAAATTGACTTGCAGACTTAAAAAATGCACCTATTGCAATACCAACTATAATCAAGCGGACCCGCAAGATTTTTCCTTGATCTAAAGACGAAAATAATGTTATTGTAAATCCTAAGGCTGCACCAATTAATGAGTAACAAAGTAAACTATACTCACTAGATTTACCAAATAAACTAATTCCTATTAGTACAAATAACGCGCTTGCTGAATTAATACCTAAAGTTTCTGATGATGCCATTGGATTTCGGAATACGGATTGTAATAAACTACTTGATAAAGCAAACATGGATCCACATAAAACTCCCATCAGCATGCGAGGAATTCTAATATCAAAAATTGCAAAATAAGAGCCATTTATATCTTGTTTATAAATGAGTGTATCAATAACATCTGTAATAGAGTAATATGTAAATCCAAGCATTAAAGATGTATAACAAATTGTTATTGCAGTAATAAATAGTATTATTAATTTATTTATTTTATGATTAGTTATCATTGTTTAATCCTTGCGCATAGTACTAAAACTGGTGCGCCAATTAATGACATAAAAATCCCAATGGGAACTTCCTGATCAATGTAAATATAGCGCATTAAACAATCAGACAACGTCATTAATATTGCTCCAATAAACATTGCAACGATTAATAAATGAAATGGACTATTACTTTTTAATATTATTTTGCTGAAATTTACTGCAATAAGAGGGAAAAATAGGATTTGTCCAACTAAACTAACTGACAATGAGCATAGTGATGTCACTATAATAAAAGCAATAGCTAATAACCATTTAATATTAATACCAAGAGATGTGGCAATCTCTTCTCCTAAAGATAGAATATGGATTTTTTTTATATAAACATAGCATGCAATTATTGCAATAAATAAAATTGGGGCAACTGTGTGAAAACTTTGCCATGAGCTACCTGCTAGAGATCCATTTATATTAACTAATATTACGCCTGATTTTTGTGGAAATAAGATAATAAGCGAAAGGCTAATTGCATACAGTAAAGCATTTATGGCTTGCCCAACGAGCACTAATTTTAGTGCAGATACTCCCATGCTATAGACTAATAGGTACGTAACTAAACCAGCAACTGCTCCACCAACTAATGCGTATAAGATAACTATTGGCAATTGTGTGAATGGAGCTGTTATAAGAATTAATAAAATGCCTAATTGTGCACCTTGATTAATGCCAAGTAAGCTTGGGCACGCCATTAGATTTCGAGTAACATATTGTAAAATAACTCCTGCAATTGCCAAACAACTTCCCGTTAGTACTCCAATTAATGCTCTAGGGAGTCTAGTTTCATAAATAATACGCCATTCGAGAGTTGCTTCTGGATGTCGTATTAAATCAATGATTTTATTAATTGGAATATGAATAGGCCCAAGTGTTAATGACCATATAAATAGCCAAATTGTTGCTATAAATAAACTTATATATAAGAGAACGTATTTCATGATTAAATAAAACTTGCTAATAAAATGCCAAGACATAAAAGCCCAACAGATACTTTTTGGAATGGCGATAATTTTTCTTTAAATAAAATCGTAGTTAAAAATATAATAACCAGACTTCTAGCCGAAAATATTAAAGCTACAATGCTTGCAGGCCCTGAGTTTAGAGCTGTTGAGTATAAGAATAATCCACCACCAGAACATACTCCTGCTAATAGTCCATATCGAATTGCTTGATAATGAGATTTTTGATTAATAACAGACAAATTATTTTTGTCTTTTATTAAGTATATGGTTGAAATAACCAAGCAAATTATATAAGAGTATAAGAGAACTAATTTATTATTAAGCCCCATTTCTAATGTGATTTTTAAGCCTCCTTCACGTAGAAATAAAAATAATGAGCCTAAAATAACCCACAATAACCATCGCTTGTCTTTAATAGACATATCTTCATTAGGATCAAATTTCACTAAGATAATTGCAATTAGTAATAACACAATAATAATTACTTTGATTAAGGTAAGAGACTCACCATAAAATATAACGCTCATTATTATAATTAGTGGTAAATTAAGATTTAGCATAGGAGCGGTTAGGCTTGCAGGACCGCTTCCTAATGCCTTAATTACAAAATAGTTACCCAAAAAAGAACCTATAGCAATTAGAGTTGATGAAATTAGCAAAGTCAGGTTATAGCTAAGTGCTTCTGATAGTGTTGCTAAAAAAAATAAACTTCCTGATAAGTATAATCCCCAAAGGATATGATAGTCGGAAAGTTTTTTTTCAGTACCAGCTTTCATAACAACACTTGCTATACCAAAAATTATTGCACTAAATACAGCAAGCACTATCCACATAAATGATAATCCTGCAATATTTGCTTTGTTAAATGACGTCCAATATTAAGATAATTTGTTTGATGAATCATCGATGCAATATCTATTATATTTTTAGTTGCTTTCGAGATATATCCAACACTTACACCAAGGCTATACCAAGGTACTAGGCAGTACGGAACTTCTTCAGTTATGTATCGACTAAATAAGGAAGTAGGGCAAAAAGTATTTTTATTATGCATCGGAGAATTTTTAAAGAAATCAAAAATTGATGAATAATTTAGACCATAATAATCATTCATAACACATGTATATGATGGTAATTTTAAGCCTAGCTTATTGCCAATTTCACACCTCTCAACATCCATTTGGTTTAGCAAGATTGATGTTTCTTTGGTTATCCCATCTTTATAAAAATAAAATTCTTCTCCATTGCCAATTCTGCCTGCATTAAATAATGTATTTGGCACATGGCTAATTCCACTCGGATCATATAGGCCAATTTCTACAATACTCTGAAATTTATCTAAATCTGTTGGGAAGTTAATAGAATTAAGCTTTTGTATGATAGTGTTGGTTTTATTTTTCTGAGCAGCTGCAATACCAATTGATTTTTTAATTGCAACGATATTCGCAATAGCAGGCACATCACTTCTACATGCAAATGGGAAAGACGTAGTATCTGCAATTAAAATATTTTTACATATATTGTGGTTTATGCAATATTGTTTTAATGCTTCAGATTGAAAGACTCCTGAGAAATGCCCAGATAAATTAATCATTATTTGATTATTTTCTAGATGAGGTAACATGATTTTAAATATTGCCTCATGCGCAGTTACTGGGAGCGCAGTGAAAATAATTTCAGCATCTTTTAGAGCTATTTGGATATCTGTTGTTGCTT
Source organism: Burkholderiales bacterium (assembly GCA_028693355.1). Taxonomy (GTDB): domain Bacteria; phylum Pseudomonadota; class Gammaproteobacteria; order Burkholderiales; family UBA11063; genus Aquella. The sequence goes on along the minus strand of JAQUVM010000006.1, from coordinate 6,270 downwards.
GTATTATGTTACCTATACCATTAATTACTCCAGTTAACGTTATACTTTTTAAGTCTTGGATAGTTTTGATTGCGCCTGGATGATTTTTATGTGCATATATGGTTACGCTATGTCCATAATATGCAAAATATCCAGCGAGTGCTTGGCCGCCATGTCCGCAACCAAGAATAGTAATTTTGCTCACGTGTGCTACCTATAAATCAAATTATTTGCTACTGCACAGCCGATGCTTTATCAAATATATATAACATTACCTATATGCTAGGTTATGTTTATATGCTATGTTGATAAAACATACATTGGCTGTGATAATACTATGAGTTATGAAGTAACACTATTTTGATGATTCAGTGTTAAACATGCCACTAGACATGGCTTCTTTATACATGATTTCCATAGCTTCAATGCCATGAGTTTTTGCCCAAACATTTCTATCCATAAAATAAACTTGGTTTTCTTTGTTGGCTCTTACATCGTTCCATAATGGATTGGAAGCTAATTTTTCATATGGAGCTTTATTACCATCAGTTAGTAATAAAATAATTTGATCTGGATTTTTGTTTATTACACTTTCAACTGTAATATCAACTCTATGCATATTGTCTACTTCAGTAATTAGATTTTTACGATTTAATTCGTTTAGGATTGGTGTAGCAATTGCATTTGCAGTTAAAACACGGAAAACTCCTGAGGGCGTTACAAATCCAATTAAGATAGTTTTTTGAGGGCTTTTTGCAGCAATTTTTTCAGCTTGTGCTTTGATTTTATTGTACTGTTTTAATATAGCAGGAACTTTAGTTTCTGTGTCAGTAACTTTAGCCAAAGTCTTTAAGTTTTTAACTTGCTCATTAGGATTACCTAATATGCCATTCATTAAAAGTGTTGGTGCTATTTTATTTAGTTGAGGTAGTAGATTAGCAATTAATGAATAATCACCAATGATTAAGTCTGGTTTTAATTTTGCAATAGCTTCCAAACTAGGCTCATCACGAGTCCCAACACTTGGGATAGTTTTTATGAATGTTTGTAAATGCTCTGGATCATTACCTTCAGTAGCGTCACTTGTGCCAATACCAACTGGCTTAACGCCGAGTAATTTTAATTCGTCAAGTAACCCGAACTCCAATACTACAATTCTCTTAGGCTTAGTTTTTATTACGACTTCTCCATTTTCAGCTTTTACTTTTAATGGATAACTTGTACTGGCATTAGCATTTGTGGCTATGATTAAAGCACATGCACCTGCAAATAACTTTTTTAAAAAACTACTGTTTATAAGTTTCATTTTTACCGTCCTTAAATTTTTTATTGTGTGTATTATTTAAATTCATGTAACTAAATTCGATTTTAATAACCACACAATGAAATTATTAAAAAAGATAATAGTTACATTAAATAATAAACTTGTTATGTTATTCTTCATATTTTTATTCTAAAATACTTGAATATAATTATTATTGTTATCACAACTTTATTATCTAGCTAACTTACTTTCAATTGATAACACATGATTTCACTCTTTACCTATATTTGGATAGGTTACGTCGTTTATCAAATGTACTCAATTGATTTGAGACTAGCTATAAGCCACTAATTATATATGAGAATAATTCTTATTTGCAATGCGCAAATAAGAAAAGAGTATTTTATTTTGTTATGTGTGATTGATATTAGTTATATTATGTTTAAGATAGGCAGAATCATGATAAAATATACGCACGAAATTTATGTAAGATAATTTATGTTAACATATTCAGAAATTCCTAAGATTAAACGAAAAGATCGTCCGTGGTTACTTGTTATTATGGCATTACTATGGGTAGCAGGTTCATGCTTTTTTCATGATCCTTGGGAACCATACGAGCCATATGTTGTTGCAATTGTTAAAGGAATAATTGCAAGTAATTCATGGCTGATACCGTACCTTTCTCCAAATAAACCTTATTTGGATTTGCAACCATTTTATTTTTGGTTGTTTGCAATTCCTATTAAGATATTTGATTTTACAAATATAGCTAATGCAATTCGTTTGATTAATGCATTTATAATTTTCTCATTTATTTTTGTAATGGGTAAAGTTGGTCATAATTTAAGTGCATTTAAGAATGGACGCACTGTAGTAATGATTCTAATTAGCACAATAGGATTCGTCAATAATGCTTATCAATTATCACCTCATATAGTTGTATTGCTTGGGTTTGCACTGCTTTTATACTCGATGCAAAACTATTTAAAATCACCTGGGGCTTCTGCTGGAATGTTGGCATTAGCATTTATGTGTATCTCAACTCATTTCACAGTACAATTTTTATTAATCGCAATTTTGTTATTGGCAATTTTACCAATTTGTCATCATGTATGGCGTAATAAGCAGTATGTTATTTGCGTTTTAGGTGGACTATTATTATTTTTAATTGTTTTTATTTCATATGTATTTCAGTTGTATATTACTAGCGGAAGCTTTTTATCTTCATGGATGACTCAATATTTTGCATTTATGAATGTTTCTTCATTAACTTTTGCCGAGTTATGGAAATATACATATACTTATTTTTGGTATCTGATTCCTAGTTGTTTCTTACTTATTTGGACTGTTTACCGTCGTAAGAAAAAGTTATTAAAAGATACTTCAACTTTGCCACTAGTTGTAATGGCTATATTATTTACAATTTTTGCACTTTTAAATGGTTCAATTGGCGAAAGTATAATCTTTCCTATAATTGTACCTATTGTATTATTATCTTCTTTGGAAGTTGATTCTATTAGAATAAATTTTGTGTCCTTATTTAATTGGTTTAGTATTTTTATTTTTGGTAGTGCTGGTGGTGCTCTAATTGCATTATATCTTTCTCTTGCCTATGGGCACCCATATGATGTTTTACAATTAGCTTATAAATATGCACCTAATTATAAATTTAATATAAACATATGGCAAATATTACTAGCATTTATAATTCTTGTAATTTGGTTATTTATGATAACAAGAAAACATATACGAGGTCGTGAAGTTGTATCAAATTGGGCAGCTGGTTCTACATTTGTAGCTGTTATGTTTATGGCATTATGTTTACCTTGGTTTAACTCAATGCTAAGTTTTAATAGTATCGTTGGTAGTAGCTCTAAATATATTAATACTAATGGCAATAACTGCGTAGCTAGTATTTCAGGTAATCATCTAGAAGATGCATTATGGTATTATTACCAAAATCTGCATTTAGTACCAAGTAGTAGCTTATATACTTCAACATGTAACCAAGCGATTATAACAATGATGAACGGGAATTTTCCAGATTCAGATGGGTGGAGAGTTATATGGAAAGGGAGAAGAGCTATTGATTTTAAAACTTATTATCTTCTTGAACGCCAATAGAAATATATAGTACTACAGAAGATTTTGGTTTATATAATAATTAAAGTCGAAGTATCAAAGTAGTTATAAAATAAAAATGGTATCAATTGATACCATTTTTTAATTACTTACGAATTACTTATTCAGCAACTGTGTGCATTTCTTCTTTAAACTTCCTTGCACTTTTAATATTTTTTGTTTGTTCTTTATCTTTGTAATGAGATATATTCTGTGAAAGGTCATCTTTTAACTGATCAATAGCAGAATAAATATCATCAGATTCAACTAGGGCACCAAAATTTTTTTCTGGAGATTTAATGCTAAGCTCTGCATAAAAAATCTTTCCTGATTGTTGGTGGTTTGTAACCTTACCTAATCTTAGATTAAAGTTTGCCTCTGAACCTGAGTTAGGAAAATACTTATCCAAGTATATTAGTTTCTCTTCTGCGTGTTTTTTAATAGAATCAGTTAAATCAAAATCTTTGCATAGAATAGATAAGTTTCTCATACAATATCCTTTCATAGTTTTTATTGTTAGAAAATTTTTACTTCCTTACCTAGGATTATAAACCTAAGTGCATAGCAATATGCAAGTAAAATTGATAAATAAATAGAAAGTTTATGAGTACGACTATGTTAAAATTCAGCTAATTATTTGTTTATATTGGATATGTTGTGATTTCATGTTTTGCAACCACGGTACGTGGATTAGAGCAATTATTAGCTGATGAATTATCTAGTCTTGGTGCTAGTCAAATTAATGTTGTAAATGCGGGTTTAGAATTTAGTGCTGAATTAGATGATATTATGCAAATTAATCTTCATTCTCGTTTAGCCAGCAGGATTATGATACGCTTAGCATATAGCGGTTATCGAGACGAAAAAGATATTTACCGCTTAGCTAAAAAAATTGAATGGGATAAATGGTTTCATATAGGAAATACTATTAAAGTATCTACTAACGCCATGAGATGCCCGTTAAAGAGTCTAGACTTTGTAACATTAACGGTAAAAGATGCTATTTGCGATTATTTTGTTGAGCAAGTTGACGCTAGACCTGATGTGAATAAAGTAGATACCGATATGAGGATTTATACTTTCTTAACAGAAGATAGTGCAACAATTTATTTAGATACTTCAGGTGATACTTTGTTTAAACGTGGTTATCGTAGATTAAAACCAGAAGCACCTATTCGTGAAAACTTGGCATTTGGCTTAATAAAGCTTAGTGGGTGGACTCCTGATCGTCCATTTTATGATCCGATGTGTGGAAGTGGCACTATTGCAGTTGAAGCAATTAGCTATGGTTTAAATATTGCACCAGGTCTTAATCGTAATTTTGCTTTTGAAAAGTTTCTAGGCTTTGATGATGATAAGTTTAACAAAATGAAAGAAGATGCAAAAAAAGCTATTCGTAAAGATATTAAATTACAAATCTTTGCCAGCGATATTAACCGTACCGCGATAGAAATTGCAAAACAAAACTTTCAGCAGATAAATTTAGATAAGTATGTAGAATTTAGCTATGGAGATTTTGTTAAGAAAAGGGCTCCTGCAAAAAATGGAGTGCTAATTACTAATCCTCCTTATGGGGTAAGGCTCGCTGAATTGGATAGTTTAGCTGAATTATATCCTCAAATAGCAAGTAATTTGAAGCAGAATTTTGCTGGATGGGATTGTTATTTCTTTACAGGTGATTTGCGTATGCCAAAATTATTACGCTTAAAGCCGAGTAAGAAAACACCGTTATACAATGGCGCATTAGAGTGCCGCTTATATGAATTTAAGATGGTTAGTGGTTCTAATCGATAGAAAATAGTTGCCTCGTGTAAATGATGCAACTATTAGTATTTATATTGATTAGATTTCTATATTTTTAGTAAAAAAGTTTATTAGCAATATAATTGTATCCATCTTTACTATAAATAAAATTAATTAGATTTGTTGTTGATTCATCGTAGATAGAGTGACTATTTTCTGAAACGTATGGATTATTTGGTATAGGTTTTGTACCAAATAATGTTTCGGGATAAATACAAAGCGGTCTATGAGTTATTAGATTAATAGGGCATGATTTAGTAGTATCTTGCTCTTCACTTAATCTTGTTAGTGCATTTTCGCCTTCTATTTTGCCATATTGGCCAGTCCAAGCATCAAATAAGTAATAATTTTGACTTTTACCAAGTGCTATAACAAAAGCATGATCTCCATCATAGCCAAAGCTCATTCCAAGAACATTTTGAAATTCACCACTACCTTTTAGCATAACCCCGGATAATATTGCATATTCACCGCAGTTAGCCGTCCGATATTGGAATATAGCATCTATAAAGTCTTTATATTGCTTGTTAGATAAAAGATGCCTAATTTGACATATGCCTTGTGTGTTTGCTTCTATCATCATGTGATTTGGCATTGCATTATTAAATTTAGCAAAAGATGTGCTATTATTAATATTAATTTTATCATTAATAGCTGTTGATAATTTTTCTATAAAGTTAAGTTCAGACTTTTCGTCAGCGTATGAGTTACTAACAAGTATGGGGATGCTTAATATACCAAGCATAAATTTTTTCATAAGATACCTCCTTAATGATTTGATTTGGAAATGAATTCTAATCATACGATATTGTAAGCATAAATGTTATGAATATCAAGCAATAATTGGGGTCGGTAGCTTATTTTAGTTTTTATGAGAAGATATCTTAGCTAAATATTTGTATAATAATAACGATATAGCAATATAAGATTATGTTTATAAATATTTATGATTTTGATGAAATAGATAGGATTTAATGGTGGAGCGGATGAGATTCGAACTCATGACCAACGGATTAAAAGTCCGCTGCTCTACCGGCTGAGCTACCGCTCCATTAAATATTAGTGGCGTCCCTAAGGGGATTCGAACCCCTGTTACCGCC
>JAQUVM010000068.1 GCA_028693355.1 Burkholderiales bacterium | reverse complement strand
GTACGATATTCCTGTTTCAGTATTTATGAAAACTGGGCACTTTTTTCATGGTAAATTAGTGCAATTACAAAATTACCTATCTCAAATTTTGGCGGTATAATTATGAAAGTTTGTCATATAACATCAGTACACCCCCGTTATGATATTCGTATTTTTGTAAAAGAATGTAAAGCATTATCTAGAGATCATAATGTAACTTTGATTGTTGCTGATTCATTAGGTAATGAAATTAAAGATAATATTAATATAATAGATGTTGGCAAAGTTAATTGTAATAGATTAATACGTATGTATCTAACTTCAAATGCTATTTTTAATAAAGTCATTGCGTTAAAACCAGATATAGTTCACTTTCATGATCCAGAGTTAATGTCTGTTGCATATAGTTTATCTAAGCGTGGTTTTAAAGTTATATATGATGTTCATGAAGATGTTCCTAAACAAGTTATGAATAAACATTGGATTCCTGTATTACTACGTCCAATTGTTTCTAAATTAATTAAATATAAAGAATTTAAATCGGCAAGAAGCTATGCCGGCATAATTTGTGCTACTGAAATTATTGCAAATAGATTTAAGAAGTATAATAAAAACACAGTGGCAATTCATAATTACCCATTATTATCAGAGTTTAATCAAAGAGAAGTTTCTTGGAGTGAGCGCAATTTAGAATTATGTTATTTAGGTAGTATTTCTGAGACTCGTGGAATAGTACCATTGGTTAATTCATTAGCTATTAGTGAGTTAAACTTGGAGTTAGCTGGTATATATAGTAATGATATAGTTAGGTTTAAAGTAAAAACTACAGAAGGGCATAAATTAGTTAATTATCATGGAGTATTAAATCGAAATGAAGTTGCTGACTTACTAACCAAAGTAAGAGTTGGGGTAGTTACATTACTTCCAACGCCTAGTTCTATAGAATCATTACCGATAAAGTTATTAGAATATATGTTAGCTGGAATTCCTGTTGTTGCGTCAAATTTTACATTATGGCAACAGTATGTAAAAGAATATAACTGTGGAATTATGGTTAATCCTGAAAGCCCAAATGAAATAGCGGATGCTTGTCGTTATTTGCTAGATAATCCTAAAGAAGCTGAGCAAATGGGTATAAATGGCCGACAAGCAGTTTTAAATAACTACACATGGGAAACAGAGTCTAATAAATTATTAAATTTTTATTCTATGATATAAAAATAGGGGTTATGAATGAGGTTTGCTTGTAAAACAATATTTTTCTTTGTCATAAGTTTATTACTTTTAACTATGGTATCAGCTGATGAAATTAACCCAAATGAGATTTCGTATGAGGCTCCCACACTTACAACTGTAATTTATAAAAAAGTTAATGAAAATAAATTTTACTGTACAGAAAACACAGCTTGTTTAGAAAATGCAGCATTAAAACAACTGTATATGGAACGAGGTGGAGTACCTATTTGGTTTAATAATGCAGGAAATATGACAGAAGAGGTCAGCCGCGTAATTAAGATATTTAAAAACTCATATAAACAGGGGCTAAATCCTAATGATTTTCATATTCATGAGTTAATAAGTCTTTCAAATCAGTTTATTAACGCAGATGATCTTTCTAATCTACAATTACAACAAAAATTAGATTTTGAGTTTTTGATGTCAGATGCTTATATTACATATAGTAAAGAAATTCAAATGGGTCGTATAAATCCTAAGAAAATTTATCCAGATTGGGGTGTTAGCCGTTCATATGTTGATGTGATTTTACAGTTTAAGAAAGCCATTGAGAATGGTGATAAATTAGCTGAAAATTTAAATACTATAGAGCCAACTAATTTTCAGTATGTAAAATTAAAAGAGCAATTACAACATTATTTATCTATTGCAATAAATGGTGGGTGGCAAAACATTGATAAAGGTCATACGTTAAAAATTGGTAGCCAAGGGAATAGAGTTGCCCATTTAAGAAGTAGATTGGCTTTGACAGGCGAATTAGTGAATAATACAGGTGATTTGAAATATGATGAAGGTTTAAAAGAGGCTGTATTATTATTTCAAAAAGAATTTAATCTAAAACAAACAGGGACGGTAGAAAGCACAACTCTAGCGGCCTTAAATATTCCAGTAGAAACTCGTCTTAAACAAATTGCAATTAATCTGGATAGGTCTCGTTGGTTACCTAAAAAACTATCAAATAATTTTGTATGGGTTAATATTCCAAGTTATTCATTGCAGATCTACTCGGGAAATAATGTAGAGCTTGCTATGCCTGTCATTGTGGGACAAGATGGTGAAAATAAAACTTGCGTAGTAACTAGTTCTATTAATGCATTGGGAATAAATCCATACTGGGGTATTCCACGCCGTATCGCTACCAGAGAATATTTAGCAAAAGTACAAAAAGACCCTGAATATTTAATAAAGCATAAAATTAGGGTTTATCAAGGCAATGTAGAGGTTGATCAATCGACAATTAATTGGTCTCAATATACAGTTAGAACTTTTCCATATTACTTACGTCAAGATTCTGGAGTTGGCAATGCACTAGGGCATTTGAAGTTTATTTTTAGTAATACTTGTGGTATATACTTGCATGATACAGCACGTAGAGACTTATTTAACAAAGTTTCTCGTAGCATGAGTCATGGTTGTATAAGAGTTGGAAAACCTACCGAGTTAGCAAGTTATTTATTAGAGAGTAATGCAACGTGGACGCCTGAAAAATTATCAGATAGTATAAAAAGTGGTAAACATAAATGGTTATCTCTTAATAAACCAATAGACTTATATATTGTGTATCTTACTGCCGCTACTGATTCAAATGGAGTATTTCATTTTTATAAAGATATCTATGGAGCAGATCAGATTAATTTTAAAGTATATATCCCAAAAGCTGAGGTAAAAGAGAATTAATGAATAATAAATTATTACATTTTAATGGTGCAAGTCTAAAATCTTCAGATGATTTTTTAATTAATGAAATTAATTTAGATCTATTTCAAGGTCAGAGTATCTTACTATATGGTAGGAGTGGTAGCGGAAAAACTATGCTAGCAAAGGCTATCGCAGGTCTTGGTATTATAAATGGTAAAATGACATTAAACTTTGCAAAAAATAGTAAATTTGCTGATAAAGTAACATATCTTAGCCCATTTAGCAGCTTTAAAGATAAGTCAGGTTTAAGTGAGTTTTATTATCAACAAAGATTTAATAGCTTTGATTCTGATAATACTAGTGATGTTGCAACTTATTTAGAAATAGAAGATAGTTCTTATAGCTTATTTAATGAGCTAATTGAAGTGTTTAATTTTGAAAGATTATTAAAATCATCTCTTTTACAATTATCTAGTGGCGAACGTAAAAAACTGCAAATGATTAAACAGTTGTCTGCACCAACACAATTGATGATATTGGATAATCCATACCTTGGTTTAGATGTGATTTCGGTTAAAAAGTTAAATAGCTTTTTAGCTAATTTATCTCATGAGGGTGTAACATTTATTATAATTGGCGATTTGCAACAATGCCCAGAGTTTATTTTTGATGCATGGGTGATAAATAATAAATTATTGCAAAAAGAAGACATAAAAAAGGTTATTGAATTATCACCTTCAAAAGGTAAATTTAATTTTAATTATGATTTACCAAAACAACAGTATAATTTTGATACTATAGTTAAATTAAGCAATGTAAAAGTAGCATACGGTGAAAAAAAAGTATTATGTGATTTAAATTGGCATATAAAAGCAGGTGAAAAATGGCTGTTATCTGGTGTAAATGGAGCAGGTAAATCTACGTTACTTGGTTTAATAACTGGAGACCATCCACAGGCATATGCTAATGATATAATATTATTTGATAAAAAACGTGGTACAGGTGAAACAATTTGGGAAATTAAACAAAAAATTGGCTATATTTCTCCTGAGTTGCATTGGAACTTTGATCATAGTATGACAGCTCTGCAAATGGTATTGTCTGGGTTTTTTGATACACCTGGTTTATATCGTAGGGCGAGTGATGAACAAATAGTAAAAGCACGTGAGATTATGCAAAGCTTTGAACTTCTTAGTTATGAAAATAAGCTATTTGGAGCTTTATCGCTAGGTCAACAGCGTTTATTTCTTTTGATGCGTGCTATAATTAAAAATCCACCATTATTTATTTTTGATGAACCATGCCAAGGGCTCGATGATATTCAAGCTAAGTTGTTTATTAATATTATTGATAAATTATTTTCAGACTCAAGTCACACAATTATATATGTTAGTCATATTAGTTCGCAAATTCCAAAATGTATTAATCAGCAAGCGCAAATTATTGATGGTATGATAGATACTCTTCATCTTTGAATCGTATACTGTGTCATACTTCAAAAAACATTCCTAATGTACTCTTATGTACATGTCGTCATGTTTTTTTATCAGTATTCCTTGTCTATAATTCAAATATTTTGAGTATAATTGATTAATACCGTAAACTAATTTTAAGTTAGAGTTTAAAAATAGGATAAAAATTAAAAATGAAATATAAATTAGCTAATCGTGCTAGTACATTAAAGGCATCAGAGATTCGTGAATTATTAAAACTTACTGAACAACCAGAAATTATTTCTTTTGCAGGTGGATTGCCGGCTCCAGAATTATTCCCTGTGCAAGATATAACAGAATTAACTATGAGGATACTAGCAACTGAAGGTCGTCAGGCATTGCAATATAGTACAACTGAGGGTTATCTACCACTACGTGAAGTAATAGCTAATCAACGTATGAAATTAGCAAGTGTAGATACTACTTCTGATAATATTATAATTACAGCAGGTTCACAACAAGGTATTGATTTTTGTGCTAGATTAATAATTAATGATGGCGATTATGTAATTTGTGAAGACCCAAGTTATATGGGTGCAATTAATGTATTTAATATGTATAATGTAAACTACTTGCCGATTCCTATGGATGATGAGGGCATGATTATTGATGAGTTGGAAAAAACATTAGCAAAACATCCTGATGCAAAAGTAATTTATACTATTCCAGATTTTCAAAATCCAACTGGTCGTACTATGTCAATAGAGCGCCGTAAACGTTTAGCTGAATTAGCTGCAAAATATCAGATACCAGTAATGGAAGATAATCCATATGGAGAATTAATTTTTGAAGGTGATCGTAATCCAGCAATAAAAAGTTTTGATGCAGATGGTTGGGTAATTTATTTAGGCTCATTCTCAAAAACATTTTGTCCTGGTTACAGAATAGGCTGGATGTGTGCTGATAGTGAATTGATTAGTAAATTTGTTATGTTGAAACAAAGTGCTGATTTACAGTGTAGTACGATAGCACAGCGTGAAGTTGCATACTATTTGCGTGATATGAATATTGATAGTCATATTAAGGAAATTATTAAAGTTTATAAAAATCGCCGTGATTTAATGCTAGATGGGATAAAAAAACACTTTCCTAATAATATTAAATATACTATCCCAGCTGGTGGGTTATTTACATGGGTTGAATTAAAACCAGAAATTCATGCAGCTGATTTATTAGTTGAAGCTTTAAAAGAAAATGTGGCATTTGTGCCAGGTGGAGCATTCTTTCCAAATGGTGGAAACACTAATTATTTACGTTTAAATTATTCGAATATGACAGAAGATAAAATTGTAGAAGGGGTTGAACGTTTAGGGAATGTTTTAAAACGATATTATTAGTTATAAGCATGAGTTAATTTTATTTATAAGAAGGTAGTATGAAATATATTGATGTTTTGATTTATATTATTCTAACTGCTATTTCTTTTGTGTTTTTGGGCAAGATTACAGATCATGTTAACCCCGTAGTTACACTCAGTATTATGAGCTCATGTGGGATTATAGTTTTTAATTTATTAAACTATAAACACACAAAAAGAACTTATTTAGTAATTTTTCAATCTCCGCTATTAATGTTTATAATGTGTGTGTCTCTAGCAATTGATTGGTGGGGAATGGTTTTAGGTATATACCTGGCAGATCCTGTAGTTGTTATGAGTTCTTTATTTATTGCAGTTGCAATACTTGGATTTGTTTTTTCGGCTAAAACAATAAATTTATATGCCAAAATCATTAGTATTTTATTATTATTTATTGCAGATATTTGCTTAGCTATCTTATATAAGCTCTCAATAGGCAAGTCATCTATATTGGGTGTGATTTGTGGTTCGATTACAGGTATTGCTTATTATATTTATATTTATAGTTCAGAACAATTATCATTAAAATGTGGCATGACTTCTTTGCAGTTATTAGCAACTCGATTTTGGCTATTATTTTTAAGTGCAATGGCTGTAGTTTATGCTAAATACGATTATAGTGGGTTATTGATAAATGATTTTGTTAAAATTATTTTAGTTAGCTTTGGTTCATTAATTATACCAATATATTTTGCCCAGCAATCAATTATTAAAATTGGTGGTAATTTAACTGCGATCTTTAGTTGTTTAGTTCCACCAATGGTATATATTTTTTATGTAATTGTTTATCAACAAACATCAGTAGTAAATACCTTAGTGTGCATCTTAATAACAATATCGTTATTTTTACCTAAAATAATTACTAAAAAAGCATCTATTTAATGTTGAAATATCTTAAATTTTAAATATTGAAAGGTAAGTCGTGCTTAACTATCAAACTATAACTACTAAAAACGGCATAGCAGGATATGTGAAATTAGGTAATGGCGCAGATAATCTAGTTATGTTAGTGGGTTACTCAGGGAATTTACTTCATTGGAATAGTGAACTTATTAATAAATTAGCAGAATTTTATACGGTCTATTTATTAGATAATCGTTTGGTTGGTTTAAGTGATTCAACTAATGCTGAGACTATTTCTGGATTTGCTGATGATGTGGCTGATTTTATCTATGCATTAAATTTAGCTCAATGTCGGGTATTTGGTTGGTCTATGGGTGGCATTATTGCACAGAGCATTGCTATTAATTATCCTAAGCTGCTTAGCGGTTTAGTTTTGATGGTAAGCCAGCCAGATTACTCTTATACTTATGGTAATTTACATAATGTAGTTAGTGAATTACGAAATAACCCAAATAAGCAAAATCGTGATCGTTTGATGGAGCTATTTTATTCTGAAGAACCTAGTATTGAGTTTAGAAAATATTTAGCTAAAAATACCTTACGTATTGATGCTTATATATACCCATTTTCAAATAAGGCACAAGCGCTTCAAGATCTGGCAGTTTCTAACCATGTCGCAGATTACTCTAAAATAGAACAAATTAATATTCCAACCATTATTTTTACAGCGGTTAATGATAAAGTTACGAAAACAGAAGCAAGTTATATTTTGCATAAATTAATTAAAACCTCAAAATTAATTAGCTATAACTCAGGCGGCCATTTTTTTATGAATTATAATTCATTGGAAGTAGCTAATGATTTAATTAGATATTTTGAAAAAACATGAGAATGCTTATTAGTTTTATGTTAAAATAACTTTATTATTTAATATTATAGAAAGTGAGCCATTTGTGGCTCACTTTTTTGTTGGGTTTAAGATGAAAATAAATAAAATATTAGAAGATACTATACCTGGATTGGGTTTTGAATTGGTAGATATAGAAATAACTCCTGCCAAAATTATTAGAGTATTTGTAGATAAAGATGGTGGAATTAGTGTAGAAGATTGTGCCGAAATTTCAAATCATTTAAGCAAGGTGTTTTTGGTTGAAGAAATTGATTATAATCGCTTAGAGATTTCTTCACCTGGGTTAGAGCGCCCATTAAAAAAATTACAAGATTATATAAAATTTATTGGTCGGTTAGCAAAAATAAAAACTCATCAAGCAATAGATAATAATAAGTCATTTCAAGGTTATATAGAAAATGTTGAAAATGAAAAAATTACTCTAAAATTAGAAAGTGGTGATTTATTTTCAACCGAGTTTGCAGATATAAGTCGTGGCCGTTTAATTTATGAGCCAAAAAAACAAGAATCTAAGAAAAAATAATTTTTGAGGGAAATTAGTAAAAATGAGTAAAGAAGTTTTACAATTAGTTGATGTTTTAGCTAAAGAAAAAAATTTAGATAAAGAAGTTGTTTTTGATAGCTTGGAAAAAGCATTATCATTTGCAACAAAGCGAAATTTTGAGGGTGAGTTTCCTGAAATTGAAGTAAGCATTGATCGTCATTCTGGTAAATTTAAAACATTACGTAAATGGGTTGTTGTAACGGATATTGATTTTTATGATGATGATAAAGAGCTTTCTGAATCTGATATCGCTGAAAATCCTGAAAAATATGGTACTGGACTTAAAGTTGGTGATGTAATCGAAGAAGAATTAGAAAACGTTGATTTAGGTCGCGTATCAGCAACAACAGCTCGTAATATTATTGCACAAAAGATTAAAGATGCTGAACGAGAGCAAGTATTAAATGAATATTTATCACGTAATAATGGAATTATTATTGGTAAAGTAAGAAAATTTGAACGCGGTAATGTAATTGTTGATTGCGGAAAAATTGAGGCTATTATATTGCGTCCTGATTTAATTGAAAAAGAAGTTTTAAAGCCGGGTGATGTGGTAAAAGGTTTCTTTGATAAAGCAAATCCAACTGTAAAAAATGGTCGTTTATCAATTTCTCGCGCGTCTAATGGCTTTTTAGCTAAGTTATTAGAAAATAATGTTCCTGAAATTGCTAATGGCCGTGTAGAAATCAAATCAATAGCTCGTAATGCTGGTAATCGTTCTAAAGTTGCGATATTAGGTCATGATGCAAGGATTGATGCTAAAGGCGCTGTAATTGGATTTAGAAATCAACGTATTGATGGTATTACTAAAGAATTATTTGGTGAACGAGTTGATGTAATTGAATATGCAGAAGACTTAGCTCAATATGCGTTGAACGCTTTGGCGCCTGCTGAAATAGATAGTATTGTAGTTGATGAAGAAAAACGTAGTATTGATGTAATTGTGGAAGATGATAAATTAGGTGCGGCAATTGGCCCAGATGGTATTAATGTACGTCTAGCTAGTAAATTATTAAATTGTACCATCAATCTTTTTGGCAAAACAGAAGCAAAAGACAAGCAAGCTAATGATAGAATTAACTTAATAAAAATGTTTAATGAATCATTAGATGTAGATGATGATATTTCAGAATTATTAGTAGAAAATGGCTTTACTTCTTTAGAAGAAGTTGCTTATGTTGATGTTTCTGATTTATTAGTAATTGAAGATTTTGATGAAGATGTCGCTAAAGAATTGCAAGATAGAGCTAAAAATAAACTTTTATCTAAAACTATGGTGTTTAAAGGTAAAATGGATAAATTAGCGGAAGATTTGGTAAGTGTAGTGAAGTTATCGCCTGAAGTTCTATTACAATTAGTTGAGGCTAATATATTAACAATAGGTGATTTTGCTGATTTAGCTGGCGATGAATTAATGGATTTAATTAACGTCGATTTAGAAACAGCAAATAAATTAATTTTAAAAGCACGTGAAGCGTGTGGATATTTTCAGGGGTAGTACTATATGTCAGTAAAAAATGTTGCAATAAAGATGGGTATTCCCCAAAGTATCCTCCTAGATAAACTAGAACAAGCTGGGATAAAAAAAGGCCTAAATGATGAATTGTCTGAGCATGATGAGGCAACCCTAATTGCTTTTTTAGATGGCGGAGATAACGCAAACAAACCTAAAAAACTTTCTTTAGGTAAGAAGAAAGATGGCGATAGCATTCTAAAAACAAGTGATGGTGAAATTAATTCAGCAGGTACTAAAGTTGAAGTTAAAAAACGTAAAACTCTTCACAAGGTTGTATCAGATGTAACTGAAGAAGCTAATGATATAAAAGAAGATATTATAGTGGAAAGTAAGATTATCCAAGAGGAAGTTGTAGAAGTTTTAACACCTACTGAAAAACCTATAGTATTGGATACTGTTGAACAAATAGAAGAAGTTATTGCTCCGAAAGCAGCTATTGAACCTACTAAGCATAAGGATAAAGTAAAAACATTTGAACCTCCAAAAAATAATAATCAACAACCATTAAAATCAGTTAAAAAAACTAATAAAATGAAAGTTATTGGAAAAGCTGATTCAAGTTTAGATGATGTTGCTGATGGTGAGGTTATCAATATTGTTGATGAAAGTGTGGATGAAGTTGTAATAACACAATCTCATTTTGCTAAACCAGGTAAAAAACCAGAGAAAAAAGTTTTTAAATCTCCTAAAATTCAAGAGTTTCAAAAACCAGCTAAACAACAATTTGTAGAAATTGCTGTGCCTGAAGCAATTACAGTTGCTGATTTAGCTCATAAAATGTCTGTAAAAGCTGGTGAAGTAGTTAAAAAACTTATGAAAATGGGTATGATGGTAACAATTAATCAATCGATTGATCAAGATACTGCTATGCTTGTAATTGAAGAGTTTGGACATACTGCAATAGCGGCTAAAGCTAATGATCCAGAAAGCTTCTTAGATGATGCGATTGAGCACAATGATGCTGATAAAGTTCATAGAGCTCCTGTAGTAACTGTAATGGGACACGTAGATCACGGTAAAACATCATTACTTGATTATATACGTAAAGCAAAAGTTGCATCAGGCGAAGCAGGTGGTATTACACAGCATATTGGTGCTTATCATGTAGAAACAGATAACGGTGTAGTTACATTCTTAGATACACCTGGACATGAAGCATTTACTGCATTACGTGCTCGTGGTGCTCAGTTAACTGATATTGTAATTTTGGTTGTAGCAGCAGATGATGGTATTATGCCTCAAACTATTGAAGCTATTAATCACTCAAAATCAGCTGGTGTGCCGATTGTGGTTGCTATGAATAAAATGGATAAGCCAGGAGCTAATCCAGAAAAAGTTAAACAA
>JAQUVM010000067.1 GCA_028693355.1 Burkholderiales bacterium | reverse complement strand
TTCCCCATGAGCATCCCCATTTGCAATAAGGCTCACTCCATTTTCATCGCCATAGTTTGGAATAATAACGTCGGCTTTATCTATAATGTTGCCATTTATAAATGCTCTATCTGCTTTAACTTTTATGGCTACATTATCTAGGATAAACTGTCCATAAATATTATCTAATGTTGGCCAGCTCTCAACATAACGCAATTTAGCATTATTAATATTTGCTTTAATATAGAACATTCCACTATTATCTGCAAATGGGAATGAACTTAATGGACCTTTTAAAATCATGTCAGCACTTTCACCATAACCGCTTATCAATGCCATGTTTAGCCACTCATGAACACTCATAGGGATTTGTAATGGCAAATAATCCCCAACCTTACTAGTTAAAACCTTATCCACATGAGCAGTCATATCTATATAGCTTGGACTTTCCACATTATTAGGGTCATAAACAAACTGACCTTTCGCAACACCTGTAAAATCTTTAGTTTGTAACTTTGTATCTTCTAAATTAACTCGAATAATACGCTTATCGTCTACACTCCAATTCAATGAAGTATTTAAGTAATTGAATTCATATGGTATGAGAAAAATACTATTGTAATTCAATACGCTATCTCTTAAAGCTATATCAACATTACCAGACTCTTGATTAAACCTTACACCGCCATAAATATGTGAAATACTTGGTATATCAGACTCTTTTGAAATTAGACTAATATCATTAAACTTTGCTGATACCATATATGTCTGTGGATTATTAAATCGTCCACCCCAATCATAACGAGCGCTCTCAATTACACCAGATAACTCTATTCCATGAGTTGAATCAAAAAAATTTAAAAGATTATTGAGTGCAATTAAATTAGTATTTGATATTTCAATAAAGCCATGTTTATCAATTAGATATTCGCCATTAATCCTAGCATTATCAAATAAAACTCCACTTGAAGATGCTATACGAAAATCTTTACTTTGCAGTACGTATTTATTGTCACCAATTAACTCAACATCTAAAGAACCGCCAAACTCAGGCAGGTCAAATACATCTACCCCCGATAAAATAGCTTTAAAATTATCTAAATTAAAATTGGCATGAATGTGTTGAAGTTTATTATCTTTTACTAATAATGATATAACAGTGGTCAACTTCTCATCTATAATTCCACGCTGTTTGCTATACGCTTTAGTGCTAAATTCAACATCTTTCCAATCAGCCCACTTTTCAAATTTTCCGCCGTTCCAAAATAATTCAGATTTCAATAATTCACGGCCACCACTTTCAAACAAAGACAGTTCAGCAGAATGCTTTTTCCAAAATCCATGAGCAAGAGTAAAATTAACTTTATTTAAACCCATAAGTGGTATATTATTTTTATGATCTTTTAAAGATACACTAATATTCTGCAAATTAATACTTTTTTGTCTAAGAATCCATGCCTCAACATCAAAAGGCAATGCTTTTGTATCTGCCAAAGTTTCAGCATCAGGGTCAATAATCTTTATACCATTTAAATAAAGTGAATTATCAGATTCAAATACAAAGTCTAACTTTGTACCATCAACTTCAATTTTGCTAAATATAGGCTGAAATTTCCATAGACTATCAAAGCTTAAGGCTATATCTAAGCTTTTAACATTAGTTATACTACCTGTGCTTTGTGGATTTGATAACGAGATATCATGAAAAATAATCTCAGGTGTGTAAAACTCATCTAATGTTGATTTAACATTACCAATATTTAAAACCAATCCCGTATTTTGATTAACATACTTAATTAGCTTGCTTTTAAACATATCAACATTTAATAAAATAAAAGCAACTAAGGAGATAGAAATAAATATTACTGATATATATGCAAGAGCTAGGTATGCGAATATCTTAACTATAAATGAGCGCCAACCATTAGGCATAAACTGTTTCAACTTTGACAACAACATTATTCTTTTCTTTTTCTAATTAATTTCTTTTATAAAGTATGAATTACTAAATATGTTAAAATACGCGAATTAACATATGATTATAGCATTTAAATCAATACAAATCTTAGCGGTTTTATTCTTTATAAAAAATGGCTATAAAAAACTATAAGGAAATACATATGATACAAATTGCTAAAGAAATCTTTAAAGCATATGATATACGAGGAATAGTTGCGACCCAATTAACACCATTAACAGTAGAGAGCATTGGTAAAGTTTTAGGCTCAATAGCTAAAGAACAAAAAGTTTCTGGGATAGTGGTTGGTTATGATGGTAGATTAACAAGCCCAATGTTAGCAAAAAGTTTAATCAAAGGCATATTAAGCACCGGTACTGATGTACATAATATAGGTCAAGTAATTACTCCTATGGTATATTTTGCAAATTATGCTCTAGCTACTTATTCTGGCGTAATGATTACTGGAAGCCACAACCCTCCTGAATATAACGGACTTAAAATGGTTATGGCAGGTGAAACATTATCAGGAGATAAAATCCAAGATATTTTGCAACGTATTACCAATAAAAACTATCAAACAAATTCAGTAGGAACTGAATATTTTAAAGATATAAGCGAAGCTTATTTTAATAAAATTACAGCTGATATTAAACTAAACCGTAAACTATCAATCGTAGTTGATGCTGGAAATGGAGCTGCTGGAAAAATTGCTCCAATATTATTCCGTCGCATGGGATGTAAAGTTCGCGGATTATTTTGTGAAGTTGATGGCAACTTTCCTAATCATCACCCCGATCCATCTAAAATTGAAAATTTGCTAGATCTACAACACGCACTTAAAATAACAGATGCTGAAATTGGCTTAGCTTTTGATGGAGATGGTGATCGTTTAGGCGTTGTGACTAAAGATGGGAATATTATTTTCCCTGATAGACAAATGATGCTATTTGCTGCTGACATTTTAAGTAAAAATCCTCAAGCAAAAATTATTTATGATGTTAAATCATCTCGCCTATTAGCAAAATGGATCAAAGAAAATAATGGACAAGAGATTATGTGCAGGACAGGTCATTCGTTTGTAAAAGCAAAGATTAAAGAAACTGGTGCACTATTAGCAGGTGAAATGTCAGGACATTTATTTTTTAATGATCGTTGGTATGGCTGTGACGATGGTGTTTACGCTGGAGCTAGGATCCTTGAAATTTTATCTCAAGTAGAAGACCCTAGTGCATTGTTAAATGCATTACCTAACTGTATCTCTACCCCAGAATTAAACATTGATGTGGAAACAGAAGGCACGCAACATAAAATTATCAATGAATTACAAAAGACCGCTAAATTTGCAACATCAGAACAAATCATTACTATTGATGGATTACGAGTTGAATATAAAGATGGCTTTGGTTTAGTTCGCGCTTCAAATACTACTCCAGTATTAGTACTACGTTTTGAAGCTGATAATAAAAAAGCATTAGAGCGAATTCAAAGCGAATTCAGAAACATACTAAAACCTCACGTTAGAAATTTAGGATTTTAAAAAATATAATGGGAAATTTATCTTTAGTACAGACCATTGCCATATATATATTACCGCTTGTCTTTGCAATTACAGTACATGAAGCAGCCCACGCTTATATGGCGTACAAATACGGTGATAACACGGCAAAACAATATGGCCGTTTATCATTAAATCCTGCTAAACATATCGACCCGCTTGGTACAATAGCATTTCCATTAATTAGCATAGTACTAGGCGCAATGGCTGGTGGTGCTGGGATAATATTTGGTTGGGCAAAACCAGTGCCGATTAATTTTGGACGTTTAAATAATCCAAAACGAGATTTATTTTGGGTGGCATTTGCAGGACCGTTATCAAATTTAGCAATGGCTCTAATTTGGGCGATAATTTTTAAAATCTCTACATATGCTAATGCATACATAGGTACTCCATTAAATTTAATGGCTCAAGCTGGTATTAGTATAAATATTAGCTTAATGGTATTAAATCTACTACCTATACTTCCATTAGATGGAGGTAGGATGGTATTCTCATTATTACCGCGTAAAGAAGCACAGCAATACGCTAGCACAGAACGCTATGGCATGATAATAGTTATAGTATTATTATTAATGGGTGCTTTAAATGCTATCTTAATTCCAATTTGTAGATTTTTTATTAACTTTATTTATTCACTAATTATTTAACAAAGATCATATCAGAAGTATTTCTATACACTAAAAGATATACTTATAAAAATACCGCAATATGTGCCTATAAATGCACTTCTCAGTATTTTTAAGTTATGACAAAATACAAAAAAGAAAGACAACGAGTATCTAAGATGGCAATTATTATTCATACATCAGATGAAATTGAAATAATGCGTAATTCATGTAAGCTAGCAGCTGAAGTTCTTGATTATATAGAACCATTTGTTAAGCCCGGCATTACCACACTAGAGATTGATAAAATATGTCACGATTATATAGTTAATACGCAAAAAGCTTATCCATCACCGCTAAACTATAAACCTGATCCAGATGGTGTAGCGTATCCAAATTCTATTTGCACATCGGTTAATAGCGAAATTTGCCATGGAGTACCCACTGACAAACCATTAAAAAATGGCGATATTATAAACGTGGATATCACAGTCTATAAAAATAGCTTTCATGGTGATACTTCACGTACTTTTTTAGTTGGTGATAAAGTAACACCACCAGCAAAACGACTGGTACAAACTACTTATGAATGTATGTGGCTTGGAATTATGCAAGTAAAACCAGGAAATTATCTAGGTGATATCGGTCACGCTATTCAGACACATGCAGAAAAGCATGCTTATAGTGTTGTAGAAGAATTTTGTGGACATGGAATTGGACGCACTTTCCACGCTGAACCACAAGTTCTTCATTATGGTCGCCCAAAAACTGGACCCAAACTACAAGCTGGGATGATTTTCACCATAGAACCAATGATAAATCAAGGTAAACGCCATATAAGATTTTTAAATAATGGATGGACAGCGGTAACTAAAGATCGCAGCTTATCTGCTCAGTTTGAGCATACTGTTTTAGTTACAGATACCGGTTATGAAGTATTAACAGTTTCTCCTAATATGCCACCTATTCCAGATTTTGTAAAGTAATTTTTATAAGTTATACTTGCAGTATTTCAATTGTAAATAAGGAATACTGACATAAAAATATAACAAAATGTACATCTAGAATATATAATATATTTTTAGAAGTGTGACAAAGATCACGATTGAAAGACCAAGAATATATGTTGAAATATAATAATTTAAGTCAGCGCTTACTAGATGCTGATTATGCAGTTCGGGGAAGAATTGTAACTCGTGCACAAGAATTAGAAAAAGAAGGTAAAAAGATTACTTATTGTAATATAGGTAATCCGCATGCATTTAAACAAAAACCCATGACTTATGTGCGAGAAGTACTAAGCTTACTAGAATATCCTCAATTATTAGATAAAAATATTTCTAGTTTATTTCATGATGACTCAATCAAGAGAGCTAGATATATATTAGAGCAAATACCAGAAGGAATTGGAGCATATTCAGCAAGTGCAGGAGTCTCATTCGTAAGGAAGGCTGTTGCAGAATTCATTACAAAACGTGATAATATAGTTGCAAATCCAGACAAAATAATTTTAACAGATGGTGCAAGTAAAGCGGCACAAACAGTTATTCATGCTATTATCAAAAACTCAAATGATGGCATCATGCTCCCTATTCCACAATACCCTATGTATAGCGCCTCATTAACTATGGCAGGTGGTTTAAGTATTGGATATTATCTAGATGAGGAAAATAATTGGCAATTAAATGAAGACATTTTAACTGCTAGCTATAATACTGCAAAACTTAATAAACTTAACCCTGTAGCAATTACAGTAATTAACCCTGGTAATCCAACTGGTGCTGTATTATCATACGAAAACATACAAATGATTATTAGTTTTGCACGTAAGCATGGTATGGCAATACTCGCAGATGAAGTATATCAAGAAAACATATATACAGATAATGCTAAATTTTATTCTTTTGCAAAAGTTATGGATGATATGCAAATCAGTGATGTTACATTATTTAGCTTCCACTCTATGTCAAAAGGCTATTTTGGAGAATGTGGACATCGATCTGGTTATCTAGAAATACGCAATATGACAGATGATGTATTTGCGCAATTTGTAAAATTTCAATCAATTAACCTCTGCGCTAACGTAGTTGGGCAAATTGCAACGTATCTAATGGTTTCGCCGCCACAAATTGGTGATGATAGTTATGAATTATATTTAAAAGAACGTAATATTATTATTAATGATTTACGAGAAAAATCAGTAATTATTGGAAACGAATTAAATAATATTGAAGGCATTAGCGTTAATATCCCTGAGGGCGCCATGTATGCATTTGTTAAATTTGAACTACCTAACGTAGCTAAAGATAACTCATTCAATCCAAAAACAGATGAAAAATACTGTATTAAGCTCCTAGAAGAAACTGGAATATGTGTTGTACCTGGATCAGGATTTGGACAAATGCCAAATACCCTACACTTCAGGACAACATTTTTACCTCCTCGTGAACAAATAATAGAGCTGGTTGCAAAACTAAAAGATTTTCACCACAAGTATATTTGTCAAGATTTTTAATCAATTTACTTCAATGGAAAACCACATTTATCTCGAATGTGGTTTTTTACTACATGAAAGAACAAAACCAATATTATTTAGCATACTTTTCTTGCTTTGCACAAAATTAACAAGATAAAATATCGGTGTTAGGGACAAAATACTTACTTAAAGGAAATTATTATTATGAAAAAAATTCTTGCTACATTATTAGCTGTATCTTCTGTTGCTGCTTTTGCTGACACTTTCCAAGACTTCAATAACAATGCTTATTTAAGCTATGGATTAGCTACACCATTACAAGGTTATGGTTCTGCTGATGGATCACAACAAAACATGGTTGGTCTAGGTGCTACATTCCAAACTAAAAATAACATATGGGCTAATGCATCAGTTGCTCAAGGTAACTACGCTGGTAATAACGATGCTAATACAAACTCAGGTAATACTTTTTTAAATATCCGTGCTGGTTATGCATTCCAATTCTTTGGTAATGATACAAATGGTTTCCAAGTTATTCCTTATGCTTCATTTGGTGCTGTTAATAATAATAACTACACTTGGGGTGTTGGTGCACAACCTGAATACCGTTTCCTTAAAAGCTTAAAAGTATCAATGGGCTTAGGCGTTTTAGGTGCTAATGGAACTCAATTCAATGCTACTGGTAATTCTTCTACTACTAGCTTTGGTTTCAATGTTAATCCTGAAGTTCAGTATGACATTGCTCAAATGGTTATGGTATCTGTTGGTTACAACTACATTAGTAACTTCAACACAAGCCAACCACTTGTTTCAAATGCTTTAACAGCTAAAGTTGGTTACTTATTCTAATATTATAGAATATAAAATATTAGAAAAATGGTTACATTCGTGTAACCATTTTTTATTTTAAACTCAAAATCATTAATTAGTCACTATATATTATTAATATCTAAAACCTCCTAGCCAAAATTAATCAATCAATAAAAATTAATAATAAACCTCCCATAACAAAATACCCCACCAAACCAAAATCCAGTAAAAAACAAAAGTCAAGTAAATATCAATTAAAATAAGCTAAAAACATAAAAAAATATGATATTTTGAAAAAAAACAACACCAAAGATCTTTTTTACCTATATTTCATAGTGTTTACTTGTATATGAAAAACAATGCATCATATAATATCGGTGTTAGAGACAAAAATATTCTTAAAGGAAATAAACATTATGAAAAAAATTCTTATTACATTATTAGCAGTATCTTCAGCTTCTGTTTTCGCTGATACTTTCCAAGATTTCAATAATAACTTATATGCTCAATACGGTTTAACTGGTTACAATAGCAATACTACTAAAGATTACCAAACAAATGGTTTCGGTATTGGTGGTACATTCCAATCAGCAAATAACGTTTGGGTAAATACTGATTTAGTACAAAACAATAACCTTAGTGGTATTAATGTTGGTAATACATTTGGTTTAAAAGCTGGTTATGCATTCCAATTCTTTGGTGATGATGACAATGGTTTCCAAATTATTCCTTTCGCTTCATTTGGTTATGCTGGTGGTGGTGTTACTGAAGTTAATGGTGTAACGACTAGCAATGTAGATGCTTACAAATGGGGTATTGGTGTACAACCTGAATACCGTTTCCTTAGCTCACTTAAAGCTTCTTTAGGCTTAGGTCTTGCTGGTTTCAATGGTTATAGTAACCAAGGTACTTCAACTACAGTATTTGGTTTCAATGTTAACCCTGAAGTTCAGTATGATATCGCTAAAACTGTTATGGTTGCTGTTGGTTACAACTATACTTCTCAGTTCAATGGTTCAAATGCACTTAACACTAATAATCTTAATGTTAAAGTTGGTTACTTATTCTAGTATTTCTAGTTTAAAGAAACATAAAAAAGCGAACTTAAATAGTTCGCTTTTTTTATTAACAAATTTTAATACTATCGTTATTACCTAAATCATTGTTAGCCAATATAAAATAAATAGTTATCTATTTTTATGTAACGATTAAACCTCTCTAGGGTTTTATGATATGCAGACATTATCTTATTAATAATCTAGTATAAACTCCATACAGTCAACGCAGATATTATTACAAATAAGGATATAAAACTAAAGTATAAGTAAGAAATTAATCTAGTTTAAATTTAACCTACTAAAGATTAGAAATACAAAACTAAAAGTTTTAAATATCCAATTAGATTAAACATCACAATAAATTATACTTTACTAATATAATTACAAACGAAAACACAATATAAATAACTTATATTCCCAATAAAAACCAATCCAAGCAAATTACAAAAAAGTCAAATTTATTAAGTGTAATAAAATCATAAAACAATAAAAATTTTTGATAAAAACATAAAAGCTACACTTTAAATCTTTTTTAGTTATATTTAATAGCGTTTACTTGTATATAAAAAGCAATGCAGCATATAATATCGGTGTTAGAGACAAAATATTCTTAAAGGAAACAACATTATGAAAAAGATTCTTATTACATTATTAGCAGTATCTTCAGCTTCTGTTTTCGCTGATACTTTCCAAGATTTCAATAATAACTTATATGCTCAATACGGTTTAACTGGTTACAATAGCAATACTACTAAAGATTACCAAACAAATGGTTTCGGTATTGGTGGTACATTCCAATCAGCAAATAACGTTTGGGTAAATACTGATTTAGTACAAAACAACAACCTTAGTGGTGTTAATGTTGGTAATACATTTGGTTTAAAAGCTGGTTATGCATTCCAATTCTTTGGTGATGAAGACAATGGTTTCCAAATTATTCCTTTCGCTTCATTCGGTTACGCTGGTGGCGGTATTACTGAAGTTAACGGTGTAGCAACTAGCAATGTAGATGCTTACAAATGGGGTATTGGTGTACAACCTGAATATCGTTTCCTTAGCTCACTTAAAGCTTCTTTAGGCTTAGGTCTTGCTGGTTACAATGGTTTCGGTAATAACGGTAACTCAACTACAGTATTTGGTTTCAATGTTAATCCTGAAGTTCAGTATGATATCGCTAAAACTGTTATGGTTGCTGTTGGTTACAACTACTCTTCTCAGTTCAATGGTTCAAACGCACTTAACACTAATAATCTTAATGTTAAAGTTGGTTACTTATTCTAGTATTTCTAGTTTAAAGAAACATAAAAAAGCGAACTTAAATAGTTCGCTTTTTTTATTATTCAATTTAAAAAATATAAAATCTTAAAATATAAACTAAATTTTTAATCTAGCAACTATCCTATTATTCAATAAATGTTCGTCAATGATCTCTTTTATGTCATCATTATCAAAATAGCTATACCATATACCATCTGGATATACTACACATGTAGGAGCATTAGCACATCTTCCCAAACATCCTGATTTACTAGCTCTAACTTTACCCTCACCCCACTTATCCAAAGCTTGTAAGTAGCTTTTTACATATGGTACCGGATCGTCTGTAATAACATCACCACAACCACTCTGATTTGCTTTATTATTATAACAAAAGAAAATATGTTTTTGAAAATACATTTTGGAACTCCATTAATTAATAATATGTAACAATTTTATATAAGATACTAACGCTGATAAAGCCATATATCGCGCTCTTCTAAATTAGCTATTTCTATATCTGGATAAGCAACATCAACTAAATACAACCCATTTGGCATAAAAGTTGGTGGAGATAATTTACGACTACGAGATAAAAATATGTCTTTAAACTCGTCAAAGCATATACGATTAGAACCAATATACACTAAACTACCAACTATATTACGCACCATATGATGTAAAAAAGCATTAGCTTGTAATGAAATACGAATCATATTAAATTGTTTCTCGATTTTTATAAAATTCATCTGACGAATAGGAGTATTAGCTTGGCAAGATGATGCCCGAAAACTTGAAAAATCATGCTTACCAATTAATAAATTAGCAGCTTTTTGCATTAACTCAATATCTAAAGCATAATGATATATTCCAACGCTGTTATAAATGTGTGCTGAACACGTTGAAGAGTTTAATAAATAATAATGATATGTACGACTAGTTGCACTAAATCTAGCATCAAATTCATCATTTACAGCCATAACCTTTTTTACACGAATAGTTTCAGGTAAATTTGCATTTACTCCTTTAACCCATCCTAGTAACGTACGATTCGCATTACTTTCAAAATGCACAACTTGATTTAATGCATGCACTCCAGTATCAGTTCGTCCCGCTGTAATTGTGCTTATAGTTTCATTTGCAAATTTTGATAATGCAGTTTCTAAATTTTCTTGAATAGTACTGACTCCATGTTGGCGCTGCCAACCATGAAATTTACTGCCATCATATTCTAAAATTAG